>JAOPXW010000255.1 GCA_025964935.1 Friedmanniella sp.
GACCACAGCCCCAGCCGGGTCCCGGGATGCTTGAAGGACAGCCGCAGGTCCCCGGCGGCCCGTCGCCAGTTGCCGCCGCCGCCGGCCAGCGCCCCGGGGTTCGGGTGGTTCCGGACCGCAGCGACGACCAGGATCGCGCTAAGCACCCCGACCGCCGCCGCACCCAGGTAGGCCGCCGTCCAGCCCGGTCCGGCCAGGGCCGCCACCAGGGGGATCGTGCTCGCGACCTGCCCGAGCTGGCCGAGCAGGCCGGTCATCTGCGTGATGAGCGGTACCTGCCGGGCCGGGAACCAGGCGGGGATCAGGCGCAGCACCGAGATGAAGGTCATGGCGTCGCCACCACCGACCAGGATGCGGGCGAGCACGGCACCACCCGGGTGGGTGGCCACCGACAGCAGCGCCTGTCCCACGGCCATCACCAGCGCACCGATGGCGATCATCCGGCGCGAGCCCAGCCGGTCGACCAGGATCCCGACGGGGATCTGCATGCCGGCGTACGTGACCAGCTGCAGCACGGCGAAGGACGACAGCACCGAGGCGCCGATGTGGAAGCGCTCGGTCGCCGGTCCGGCCGCCACGCCGAGCGAGGTGCGCTGGAAGACGGCCACGGCGTACGCGAAGACGGCGACACCCCAGACCAGGTAGGAGCGTCGAGCCGAGATCACGCCTCATTCTCTCCACCGCCGGCGGTGCCCGGTGCCCCGTCCACCGCCTGACCCTGTCCGGCGGGGCCGCCTCGCCGGGGTCACGGGCGAGTCGGCGGACCGGTTCGGGGACCGGGCCGGGACACTCATTAGGCTTGGCCACGATGAACAGTCGAGGAGTCGAGTACGAGGTCGAACGGGTACGCCTGGGTCGCCACGTCTCGCGCAACGCCGTCCGCCAGCTCCTGACCGACCACGCCGAGTACGGCGGGTGGGAGCTGACCCGGTTGCGTCGCTATCGCGACGGCACCCGCGACGTGTGGATCCGCCGCAAGATCATCCGCGTCGTCGCCACCGTCTGAGCTCAGCGCCCGGCGTGCGGCCCGCCGGACACGTCGTCCAGCGCCGAGGCGATCTCGGGCGGCAGGGCCTGGTCCTCCACCGCGAGGGCCGGGGCGAGCTGGCCGGCGGTCCGCGCCCCCAGCAGCGGGGCGGTGACCCCGGGCGCGTCCCGGACCCAGAGCAGCGCCACCTGCAGCGGGCTCAGGTCGAGCCCGTCGGCGGCGCGGGCCACGGCCTCCACGACCCCCCGACTCCGGTTCTCCAGGTAGGGCTCGACGAACCAGGCGAAGTGGTCGGTGGCTGCCCGGGACCCGCGGGGGACCCCGGACCGGTACTGGCCGGTCAGCACCCCGCGGCCCAGCGGCGACCAGGGGAAGAACCCCATCCCGAAGGCCTGGGTGGCGGGCAGCACCTCGACCTCGGCCCGCCGGGCGAGCAGCGAGTACTCCACCTGGGCACTGGTCAGCGGCGTCCGGCCGGGGAAGGCCTGCTGCCAGGTCGCGGCCTGCGCGGTCTGCCAGCCGACGAAGTTGCTGATCCCGGCGTAGCGGACCATCCCGCTCGACACCGCATGGTCGACGGCACTGAGCGTCTCCTCCAGCGGCGCCTCACCCCACGCGTGCACCTGCCAGAGGTCGATGTAGTCCGTGCCGAGCCGGTGCAGCGACCCGGCCAGGTCCCGCAGCAGGGAGCGACGCGAGGTGTCGACGATGCGCGCGCCGTTGCGGATGACGAAGCCCGCCTTGGAGGCGATCACCATGTCCTCACGGGTCGAGACCTCCCGCACCAGGCTGCCGACGAGCCGCTCGGAGTCACCCGCCCCGTACGCAGCGGCGGTGTCGACCAGGGTGCCGCCGGCCTCGCAGTACATCTCGAGCAGCGCCCGGGCGTTCTCGGCGGGGGTGTCGCGTCCCCAGGTCATGGTGCCGAGTCCCAGGCGTGACACCGTCAGCCCGCTGGCCCCGACCTGCCGCGTCTTCATGGGGGAGACCCTAACGGCCCGGGCGCCGCCGGGTGGGCGAGGTTACGGTGACCCCATGCGCCTGGGACTGAACGTCGGCTATCTCGTGGGCTCCGACGACCCGCAGGACCTGCTCCGGTTGACCCGGCACGCGGAGAGCCTGGACTACGCGGTGGTGTGGGCGGCGGAGGCGTACGGCTCGGACTCCCCGACCCTGCTGGCCTGGCTCGCGGCCCAGACCTCGACGATCGACGTGGGGTCGGCCGTGATGCAGATCCCGGGCCGGACCCCGGCGATGACCGCCATGACCGCGGCCAGCCTGGACCGGCTCAGCGGCGGCCGGTTCCGGCTCGGGCTGGGGGTGTCGGGCCCGCAGGTCTCGGAGGGCTGGCACGGGGTGCGCTTCTCGGCTCCGCTGGCCCGCACCCGGGAGTACGTCGAGATCGTCCGGCTGGCCCTGGGGCGCCGGACGGTGGCGTACGAGGGCGCGCACTACCGGCTGCCGCTGCCGGAGGGCCCGGGCAAGGCCCTGAAGCTGATGATCACACCGCCACGGGCCCACGTCCCGCTCTACGTGGCGGCGGTCGGGCCGAAGAACCTGGAGCTGGCCGGGGAGGTGGCCGACGGCTGGCTGGCGGTCTTCTTCGCCCCCGCGTACGCGGTCGAGCAGCTCGCGCACCTGGCCACGGGCCGGGCGAGGGTGGGCCTGACCCTCGACGGGTTCGACGTCGTGCCGGCGGTGCCGCTGGTGGTGGGCGCGGACCCCCGGGCCTGCGCCGACCCGGTCCGGGGGTACGCCGCGCTCTACCTGGGCGGGATGGGGAGCCGGGAGAAGAACTTCTACAACCAGCTCGCCGTCCGGATGGGCTACGGCGACGCCGCGGCGCAGGTGCAGGACCTGTTCCTCGGCCGGCGGCACCGGGACGCGATGGCGGCGGTGCCGTACGAGTTCATCGACGAGACCTCCCTGCTCGGGGACCAGGACCGGATCGCGGCGGGCCTCGGGCGGCTGGCCGCCGCCGGGGTGACCACCTGCTCGGTCGTCCCGCACGGGGACACGGTCGAGGAGAAGCTGCACGCCCTGACCGTGGCCGCCGAGGCCCTGCACCAGGCCGGGGTCTGACCCGGCCCGGACGGGCCCGGTCCCCGCTCAGCCCTGCGGCAGCGGGCTCAGCACCCCGGTGAGCAGCAGCACGACGACAACCAGGGCGAGCCCGATCCGGTAGATCACGAAGGGCCGGAAGTTGTGGGTGCTGATGTAGCGGAGCAGCCAGGCGATCACGACGTAGCCGATGACGAAGGCCACCACCGTGGCCAGCGCGATCGGGCCCCAGGCCGGCGGGACCGGGTCGTTGGCGATGTCGGCCAGCTTGAACAGCCCCGACCCGAGGACGGCCGGGATGGCGAGCAGGAAGGAGTAGCGGGTGGCCGCCTCCCGCCGGTAGCCCAGGGCCAGGCCGGCGGTGATCGTCGCTCCGGAGCGGGAGACACCCGGGATCAGGGCCAGCGACTGGGCCAGGCCGAAGAGGATGCCGTCCCGCCAGGTCAGGGACTCGAGCGGGCGGACGTTGCGGGCGACCCGGTCCACCAGGCCGATGACCAGACCGAAGCCGCCGAGCATGGCCGCGGTGATCCAGAGGTTGCGCAGGGCGTGGTCGATCGCGTCCTGGAAGAGCAGGCCCAGGATGACGATGGGCACCGACCCGATGATGACCAGCCAGCCCATCCGCGCCTCGGGGTTGTCCCGGGGCAGCCGCCCGATCAGGGACAGCGCCCAGCTCTTGACGATCAGGATGATGTCGCGCCGGAAGAACAGCAGCACGGCGGTCTCGGTGCCCAGCTGGGTGACCGCGGTGAACGCCGCGCCGGGGTCCCGACCGCCGAAGAACTGGCCCACGATCGACTGGTGGGCGCTGGAGCTGATGGGGAGAAACTCCGTCAGCCCCTGGACGATGCCCAATACCAGCGCTTCCAACCAGCCCATTGATGCTCCTCGATCACGACGGCGGCGACCCCACGGGCCACCTGCCGACACCACCGTAGGGTCTGCCGGCTGAGCCCTGACTATGAGCCGAACCGGGTCCGACGTGATGCGCGCCACACCGACGGCCGGCTGTGGGCGGCGGTGTAGAACTGGGCGGTGACCATCCACAGCGAGCACCCCTTCCTCAGCCCGGAGGGGGACCGGTCCCCGCTGCGGCGGCTGCGGGGGCGTACGCCGGCCCCGGTCAGCGTGTGGACCACCGGGGACCGCGACCGGCGGACGGGCTGGACGGTCTCCTCCTTCCTGCTGGCCGACGGGGAGCCGGCCGAGCTGCTGGGGCTGCTCGACGAGGACTCCGACCTGGCCGCCCAGCTCATGGGCACCGGCACCGTCGCGGTCAGCCTGCTCGGCTGGGCCCACCGCGGCCTGGCCGACGTCTTCGCCGAGCTGGCGCCCGCCCCGGGGGGTCCGTTCACCCGTGGCACCTGGGTGGACACGGCCTGGGGTCCGGTGCTGACCGACGCGGCCGGCTGGGTCGGGGCCCGGCTGCGTCCCGAGACGCCGACCCACGCGGGCTGGGGGCTGCTGGTCCGGGCCACGGTCGAGCACGTCGAGGTGGGCGAGCTGCCCGCCGACGGGGTGCTGGAGTCCTTCCGCGGTCGCTACCGGGCCGTGCCGGGGACCTGAGCCGGCGTACGGCATCCGCCCCGGACCCCGCCGCGGCCCCGCCGCCACGAGACGGCGTCCAGCCGGGGGCGTCGGAGCGTCCGGCTAGATTCGCAGCATGACCACCGTCCTGCTGATCCGTCACGGCCGCACCTCGGCCAACACCGCCGGCATCCTGGCGGGTCGCTCCTCGGGGGTCGGGCTGGACGACGTGGGGGTCAAGCAGGTCGCGGCCGCCGGCCAGCGGGTCGTCGGGGTGCCCCTCCGCGCGGTGGTCAGCTCACCCCTCCAGCGCTGCCGCCAGACGAGCCAGGCGCTGCTCGCGCCGCGGGCCGACG
>JAOPXW010000293.1 GCA_025964935.1 Friedmanniella sp.
TGGCCGAGGCCAAGCGGCAGCTGTACGGCGAGGTCGGGATCGACCTGTTCGCCGGACCGACCGAGATCCTGATCGTCGCCGACGACGACGCCGACCCCTTCGTGGTCGCGGTCGACCTGCTCTCCCAGGCGGAGCACGGACCGGAGTCGCCCGCCATCCTGATCACCACCAGCGCCGAGCTCGGGAGCCGGGTGCTGGAGCACGTCGAGCGCATCCTGCCCGGCATGCCCACCGCCGACTACGCCGGTCCGGCCTGGCGGGACTACGGGCAGGTGATCGTGGTCGGGGACCTCGACGAGGCGTACGCGCTGGCCGACACCTTCGCCTCCGAGCACGTCCAGATCCTGACCGCGGACCCGCGGCAGGCGCTGGGGAAGATGCACCACTTCGGGGCCCTGTTCCTGGGGGAGAACACCTGCGTCTCCTACGGGGACAAGGTGATCGGGACCAACCACGTGCTGCCGACCCTGGGGGCCGCGCGCTACACGGGCGGCTTGTGGGTGGGCAAGTACCTGCGGACCGTGACCTACCAGGAGGTGCGCAACGACACCACCAGCGGCGAGCTGGGCCGGCTGTGCGGCCGGGCCGCGCGGGTCGAGCTGTTCGAGGGCCACGCCCGGTCCGGGGACGTCCGGGCCGCCCGGCACCTCGGGGACCACTTCGACTGGATGGACGCCGCCCTCGCCCCGGCCGCGGCGCGTCCGTGAGCTCCGCCGGCACCCCGCCAGGTGAGGTCCTGAGCGGCCGGACCGCGCTGGTAACCGGCGGGGGGAGCGGGCTGGGGGCCGCCATCGCGGGCGCGCTGCACGGCCAGGGGGCCGAGGTCGTGCTCGTCGGGCGGCACCGGGACCCGCTGATCGAGACGTGCCGGCGTCTCGGCCCGGGCGCGAGCTGGCGGACCGCGGACGTGGCCGACCCGGACTCGGTCGCCGCCCTGGCCGAGGCCCTCGCCGGGACCGAGGTCTCCATCCTGGTCAACAACGCCGGGGTCCCCGGGCCGGTGGCGCCGCTGGTCGAGATCAGCGTCGAGGAGTGGGACCAGGTCTTCCAGGTCAACGTCCGCGGGGTCTTCCTGCTGTGCCGCGCCTTCCTGCCGCCGATGGTCGCCCGGGGCCGGGGCGACGTCATCAACCTCGCGTCGGTCTCCGGCAAGCGCCCGCTGGCCCGACGGACCCCGTACGCAGCCTCCAAGATGGCGGTCATCGGGCTGACCGCCACGCTCGCCTTCGAGGTGGGCCCGGCCGGGGTCAACGTCAACACCCTCTCCCCAGGCCCGGTGACCGGTCCGCGGATGGAGCGGAACTTCACCCTCGACGCGGAGCGGACCGGGGTCAGCTACGCCGAGGCCGAGCAGGCCTTCGTGGCCCGCTCGGCCCTGGGCCGGATGGTGACCGAGGCCGAGGTCGGCGCCGCGGTCCTGGCCATGCTGGCCATGCCCGGCATGTGCGGGGCCGACATCGACCTGTCGGCGGGGATGGTCGCGTGACCTCCCTCAAGGAGCGTCTGGCCTCGGGCGCCCGGCTGCTGGGGGTGCTGCTGCGGCTGCCCGCCGAGGACCTGATGGAGATGGTGGCCCTCAGCGGGTTCGACTTCGTGGTGGTGGACTGCGAGCACGGGCCGGACGAGGTCGCGGACCTGCGCCGGCACCTCGTGCTGGCCGAGCTGCACCAGGTGCCGGTGCTCGTCCGGGTCGGCACCGCGGAGGCGACGCTGGCCCTGCGTGCGCTCGACCAGGGCGCCGCCGGCATCATCGCCCCGCACGTCGACACCGCCGCGCAGGCCCAGGCCCTGGTCGACGCGGTGCACTACCCGCCGCTCGGCCACCGGGGCTTCGCCACCTACACGCGGGCCGGAGGCTTCGGCACGGCCGACCCCGCCGAGCACCAGGCGCGGCTGCTGCGCGAGACCCTGGTGGTCGGGATGATCGAGTCCCCCGCCGGGGTCCGCAACGCCGCCGCCGTCGTCGCGGTGCCGGGTCTGGACGCCGTCATGATCGGCACGGCCGACCTCCGGGCTGCCTCCACGGCCCAGGACCCGCCGCCGGCGGAGTCCGTCCGCGCGGTCAACGCCGAGCTGGCCCGGTCGGGCTGTGCCCGGATGGACATCGTGGGCACCCGGGCGGCGGCCGACGCCGCCTTCGCCGACGGGGCACAGCTGGTGGTCTACAACCTCGCCGCCTCGCTGATGGGGCACCTGGCCGACCTGCGGACCGCCGGTCGCTAGGGGGGCGGGACGGCCTCGGCCCGCGGCGCCGGGCTCAGCTGGTCCGAGACCGCGTCCGGCCGCTCCAGCGGCGAGAGGTGTGCGCAGTCGGGCAGCCGTACGAGGGTCGCGCCGGGGACCAGCGCTTCGATCTCGAGGTGCCGGTCCAGCCCGCACAGCCGGTCCCCCAGCGCCGCCACCACCACGGTGGGGCACCGCACGTCCCGCAGCCCCGGGCGCGCGTCGACCCGGGTGGCCTGCAGCCGCAGCTGGCGGTCGTAGCCGGCCGCGCCCAGCTCGTCGGCCATGGCCAGCGTCAGCTCGACCAGGTCCGGGCGCGTCGCGAGGACGGCCGGGGACAGCAGCTGGGGCAGCAGCGAGGTCTGGACCGCCCGGGCCGAGGTGGCCGACAGCTCGGCCCGCAACCGCCGCCAGCCCTCGAGCTGGGCCGGGGTGGGCGCGTACGGGTTGGTCGACATCAGCACCAGCCGGGACACCCGCTCGGGCGCACGGCGGACCAGGGCCATGGCCACGATGGCCCCGAGCGACAGCCCGCCCAGGACGAAGCGGGCCGGCAGCTCGTCCAGCAGCCGCTCCACCTGGGTGTCCAGGTCGTCCTCGGTCAGGGCGCCGCCCCGCAGGTCGACCCCGGCATGCAGCGTCAGCCGCGACCACAGGGCCCGGGTGCAGCCCATCCCGGGCAGCAGGACGAGGGTCTCCCCGGCGGGGATCGACACCCCCGACGGGCCCGGGGTGCCGCTCAGCCCTTCACCGCGCCGGAGGCGAGACCGGTCACCAGATACTTCTGGGCCACGAAGGCGATGGCCACCACCGGGAGGGTCAGCAGCACCGTGGCGGCCGAGGCCTGCTGCAGCAGCGGCAGGTTCTGGCCGATCTGGGTG
>JAOPXW010000328.1 GCA_025964935.1 Friedmanniella sp.
CGTCGCGGCGCGGCTGTCGGACCAGGGCATCGGGGTCACCGTGGTCGACCCGGTCTGGGTCCTTCCGGTCAACGGGGCGCTGCTGTCGCTGGCCGCCGAGCACCAGCTGGTCATCACCATCGAGGACAACGGCATCGTCGGGGGCTGCGGGGCGCGGCTGGCCCAGGAGCTGCGGCGGGCGGGGGTCGACACCCCGCTGCGCGAGTTCGGCATCGAGCAGCGGTTCCTGGACCACGGCACCCGGGCCGAGCTGCTCGAGGAGATCGGGCTGACGCCCCAGGAGATCGCCCGCTACGCCGTCGAGGCCATCGTGCGCGCCGACGCCGAGCCGCACACCTCCGCGGTCGAGGGCCGGTGAGTCCGACGCCCGTCGTCGGGACCCCTACGCGGGCCCGGTGAGCTCCCCGTCGGAGCCGCTGGCGGAGCCCTGGCGGGACCCGCAGCCGGTCCGGGCGGCCGGACTGCCGCTGCCCGGGCGGTCGCTGCTGGACCAGCGCTGGCGGGACCTGACCTTCCTGCACTGGCGGGTCGACCCGGCCGTGGTGGCCCCGCTGCTGCCGCCGGGGGTCCGTCCCGACGTCTTCGACTCCGCGACCTGGGTCGGTTTGATCCCCTTCCAGATGAGCCAGGCGGGCTTCGGCTCCGGGCCGGGTCTGCCCTACGTCGGCACCTTCCCCGAGACGAACGTCCGGTTCTACTCCGTGGACGCGTACGGCCGTCGCGGTGTGGTCTTCGGCTCCCTGGAGGCGTCGCGGCTGCCTTTCGTGCTCGGGGCCCGGGCCGCCCTGGGGCTGAACTACACCTGGTCGCGGATGCGGATCGAGCGACGTGACGGGCTGCTCACCTACACCAGCCGGCGCCGCTGGCCGGCCCCTCGGGGGGCGCGCACCACGATCGTGGTCCGGCCGGGCTCGACGGTGGTGCAGGACGACCCGCTGGCCGACTTCCTCACCGCCCGCTACGGCCTGCACACCCGGCGGTTCGGGCGCACCCTCTATCTGCCCAACACCCACACGGCCTGGCCGCTGGTCACCGCCGAGCTGGTCGCGCTCGACGACGAGCTGCTGGCCGCGGCCGGTCTGGGCCGGCTGGCCGACCGGGCCCCCGACTCGGTGCTGTTCTCGCACGGGGTGCGGACCCGGTTCGGCGGGCCGCTGTCCCCGCCCGCCGCGGTCTGAGAGTCCGCCGCCGTCTGGTTCCGCCGCGGTCCGAGTCTCGCCGTGGTCGGACCCCCGCCGGGGGCCGCTCTCAGACGGTGCCGGAGGTGTCGGGCTCGGGCCGCTGGAGGGCGTCGTCGGTGGCCGACCAGGGCGTATCGGCCCAGGTGCCGGCGGCCCAGCTCCCGCTCACCCAGGTCTCCTGGACCCATGACCCGTCCCCCCAGCCCACGGGCTGCGCGGCGGTGGTGTGGCCGGGCCAGCTGGAGGCCGGTCGCGTCCGTGGTCCGCTCAGCGGGGACCTCATCGCGCCGCCCCCTCGGGCTGCGCGGCGGCGGGGGTCTCGGGCAGGACCGAGGCCACGCCCGGGGGCAGCAGCCGTCGACCCAGCACCCGCTCGGACACCCCGGCCCGGTCCAGGTAGGGCGTGATCCCGCCCAGGTGCAGGGGCCACCCGGCCCCCAGGATGAGGCAGAGGTCGATGTCCATCGGGGCCGCCACCACCCCCTCGGTCAGCATCAGCCCGATCTCCTGGGCGAGGGCGTCCAGCGCCCGGTCCCGCACCTGCTCCGCGGTGCTGGGGTGGTCACCCACGGTGAGCAGGGCCTGGGTCTCGGCCGAGACGTACGGCCGGCCCTCGGCGGTCCAGTCGTAGAAGCCGGGCCGCTGGTGCTCGACCAGCCGGGCCAGGTTGGGGGACACCCCGAAGCGCTCCCCGAGCTCGTCGTGCAGCGTCCGGGCCACGTGCAGGGCCACTCCGGGGCCGACGAGCTGCAGCAGGGCGAACGGGGACATCGGCAGCCCCAGCTCCCGGACGGCGCTGTCGGCCACCTCGATCGGGGTGCCCTCGTCGACGGCGGCGGTGACCTCGCCCATCAGCCGGAGCAGCAGCCGGTTCACCACGAAGGCGGGGGCGTTCTTGACCAGGACCGCGTTCTTCTTCAGGCTCTTGGCCACCGCCAGCGCGGTGGCCACGGCGGCCTCGTCGGTGTCCTCCCCGCGGACCACCTCGAGCAGCGGCAGGACGGCGACCGGGTTGAAGAAGTGCATCCCGACCACCCGCTCCGGGTGCTCCAGCCCGGCGGCCATCGCGGTCACCGACAGGGCGGAGGTGTTGGTGGCCAGCAGGCAGGTGGGGGAGACGTGCTGCTCCAGGTCGGCGAAGACCCGCTGCTTGACCCCGAGCTCCTCGAACACCGCCTCGATCACGAGGTCGCAGCGGGCGAAGTCGGCCAGGTCGGTGGTGCCGGACACCAGACCCCGCAGCCGGTTGGCCCGGTCCGGGGAGAGCCGGCCCTTGGCGACCAGCCCGTCGATCTCCTTCCGCAGCCAGCCGAGCCCCTTGTCGACCCGGGCCTGGTCGAGGTCGGCGATGACGACCGGCACCTCCAGGCGGCGCAGGAAGAGCAGGGCGAGCTGGCCGGCCATCAGTCCGGCCCCGACCACCCCGACCTCGGCCACCGGCCGGGCCAGCGCGGGGTCGGGTGCTCCGGCGGGCTTCCGGGCCCGTCGGCGGACCAGGTCGAAGGCGTACAGGCCGGCCCGCAGCTCGGGTCCCATGATCAAGTCGGCCAGGCCCTCGTCCTCGGCGGCGTACGCCTGCGTCCGGTCCGCGGTGCGGGCGGCCGCGATCAGGTCCAGCGCCCGGTACGGCCCCGGCGCGGCCCCCGCCACCTTGCGGTCGGCGAAGGCCCGGCCGCGGGCCACCGCGGCGTCCCAGGCGGGCCCGCGGTCGATCTCGGGCCGGGTCACCACGGTGCTGCCGGTGACCACGCGACCCGCCCAGTCCAGCGAGCGCTCGAGGAAGTCCGCGGCGTCGAAGACGGCGTCGGCCAGGCCGGTCCGGTGGGCCTGCGGACCGCTCAGCATGACGTTCTGGCTCAGGGCGTTCTCCACGATCAGGGTCACGGCCCGGTCCGCCCCGATCAGGTTGGGGACCAGGAAGGCCCCGCCCCAGGCCGGGAACATGCCGAGGTAGCACTCGGGCAGGGCGATGCCCGCGGCGCCGGTTGACACGGTGCGGTAGGAGCAGTGCAGGGCCAGCTCGAGCCCGCCGCCGAGGGCGAGCCCGTTGACGAAGGCGAAGGTCGGCACCGACGCGGTGTGCAGCTTGTCGAAGACGGCGTGGCCGATCCGGGCGATCGCCAGGGCCTGGTCGCGGCGGGTGATGCGCGCGATCGCACTCAGGTCGGCGCCGGCGGCCAGCACGTACGGCTTGCCCGTGACCGCGAGCGCGACCACCTCGGGCCGGGCCAGGGCGGCGTCCAGGGCCCGGTTGAGCTCACCCAGCCCCCGCGGGCCCAGGGTGTTGGGCCGGCGGTGGTCCTGGCCGTTGTCCAGGGTGATCAGCACGGCCGTCCCGCCGCTGTGCGGCAGCGCCACGTCCCGCGAGCGGGCGTAGGTCACGACCTCCCCCTCGGCCACCGCGGCGGCCTCGGCGATCAGCTGGTCCAGCTCGGCGGCGTTCACGGGGTCTCCTGCTCGGACGGGGCGGGGCTGGCGTCGGGGTGGCCGGGGTTCTCCCACACCACCGTGCCGCCCATGCCCAGCCCGATGCACATGGTGGTCAGGCCGTAGCGGACCTCGGGATGCTCGCGGAACGCCCGGGCCAGGTGGATCATCAGCCGGACCCCACTGCTGGCCAGGGGGTGGCCGAGCGCGATCGCCCCGCCGTACGGGTTCACCCGGGGGTCGTCGGCCTCGAGCCCGAAGTGGTCCAGGAAGGCCAGCACCTGGACGGCGAACGCCTCGTTGATCTCGAAGGCCCCGATGTCGGAGATGCCCAGCCCGGCCTTGGCCAGCGCCTTCTCGGTCGCCGGGATCGGACCGACCCCCATCACCTCGGGCTGCACCCCCGCGAAGGCGAAGCTCACCAGCCGCATGGCCACGGGCAGTCCCAGCTCCCGGGCGACGTCCTCCGCGGCCAGCAGGCAGGCGGTGGCGCCGTCGTTCAGCCCGGCCGCGTTGCCGGCGGTCACCCGGCCGCGGGGGCGGAACGGGGTCCGCAGCTGGCTCAGGGACTCGGTGGTGGTGCCGGGCCGCGGCGGCTCGTCGGCGGTGGCCAGGCCCCAGCCGAGCTCGGTGCTCCGGGTGGCCACGGGGACCAGCGACTCCTGGATCACCCCGTCGGCGTACGCCTGCTGCACGCGGTCCTGGCTGAGCACCGCGTACGCGTCGGCGCGCTCCCGGGTGATGGTGGGGAAGCGGTCGTGCAGGTTCTCCGCCGTCGCGCCCATCACCAGAGCCGACGGGTCGACCAGGCGCTCGGCGACGATGCGCGGGTTGGGATCGATGCCCTCGCCCATCGGGTGGTGGCCCATGTGCTCGACCCC
>JAOPXW010000330.1 GCA_025964935.1 Friedmanniella sp.
CGCTCGGGCTTGAGCGTGCGGTAGTTGATGGTCTCCGGCTTCTTGACCTCACCGTGTGACCACTGACGAATCTCGTCAGCCGTAGCCAGGCCGATGCGGATCTCGTCGAAGAAGTTCACGTCGAGCACGTTGTATATCTCTCTTCTTTAGTTACGCGCGTTGTCTCAAGTTGTGCGACCGACCCCTGACCCACCACGCCGGACCGGGGTCCGGGGCGCCCGTGGGCACCCCGGACCCGACCCGTACGCGGCGGGGTGGGATCAGACTTCTTCGACTCCGCCGAGGGACTCACCGGGGCGGCGGGACAGGTCGATGCCGAAGTCCTCGCCGCTGCGGTAGTCGTCCTCGGAGTCACGGAGCTCGACCTCGGTGCCGTCGCTGGAGAGCACCTCCACGTTCAGGCAGAGGGACTTCATCTCCTTCACGAGCACCTTGAACGACTCCGGGATCCCCGGCTCGGGGATGTTCTCGCCCTTGACGATGGCCTCGTAGACCTTCACCCGGCCGGGAACGTCGTCGGACTTGATCGTCAGCAGCTCCTGCAGGGCCCAGGCCGCGCCGTACGCCTCGAGCGCCCACACCTCCATCTCGCCGAACCGCTGGCCGCCGAACTGGGCCTTACCGCCCAGGGGCTGCTGCGTGATCATCGAGTACGGACCGGTCGAGCGCGCGTGGATCTTGTCGTCGACCAGGTGGTGGAGCTTCAGCATGTAGATGTAGCCGACCCCCACCGGAGCGGGGAAGGGCTCACCGGAGCGACCGTCGAACAGGTTGGCCTTGCCGTCGGAGTTGACCAGCCGCTCGCCGTCGCGGGTCTTCAGGGTGTTCCCGAGCAGACCCGTGATCTCCTCCTCGGTGGCACCGTCGAAGACCGGCGTGGCGAGGTTGGTGTTGCCGTCGACGTGGCCGAGGCCGACGCCGCGCAGGCGCTCGGCCCACTCGCCCTCGACACCCTCCAGGTCCCAGCCCTGCTTGGCGACCCACCCGAGGTGGGTCTCCAGGACCTGACCGACGTTCATCCGGCTGGGCACACCCAGCGGGTTGAGCACGATGTCGACCGGGGTCCCGTCCTCCAGGAAGGGCATGTCCTCGACCGGCAGGATCTTGGAGATGACGCCCTTGTTGCCGTGCCGGCCCGCGAGCTTGTCGCCGTCCTGGATCTTGCGCTTCTGGGCCACGTAGACCCGGACCAGCTGGTTCACACCGGGCGGCAGCTCGTCGTCGGAGTCGCGGTCGAAGACCCGGACGCCGATGACGGTGCCGGACTCGCCGTGAGGCACCTTCAGCGAGGTGTCGCGGACCTCCCGCGCCTTCTCACCGAAGATCGCCCGAAGCAGCCGCTCCTCCGGGGTCAGCTCGGTCTCGCCCTTGGGCGTGACCTTCCCGACCAGGATGTCCCCGGTGCTGACCTCGGCGCCGATGCGGATGATGCCCCGCTCGTCCAGGTCGGCCAGCATCTCCTCGCTGACGTTGGGGATGTCGCGGGTGATCTCCTCGGCCCCCAGCTTGGTGTCGCGGGCGTCGACCTCGTGCTCCTCGATGTGGATCGAGGTGAGGACGTCGTCCTGGACCACGCGCTGGCTGAGGATGATCGCGTCCTCGTAGTTGTGACCCTCCCACGGCATGAACGCGACCAGCAGGTTGCGACCCAGGGCCATCTCGGCCTGGTCCGTGCAGGGACCGTCCGCGAGCGGCGTCCCGACCTCGACCCGCTGGCCCGAGCTCACCAGCGGACGCTGGTTGATGCAGGTGCCCTGGTTCGAGCGGCGGAACTTGCTCAGCCGGTAGGTCTTGTAGGTGCCGTCGTCGTGCGCGATCTCGACCAGGTCGGCGCTCACGGCGGTGACGACCCCGGGCTGGCTGGCCACGGTCACGTCACCGGCGTCCACCGCACCGCGGTACTCCATCCCGGTGCCCACGAACGGGGACTCCGAGCGGAGCAGCGGAACGGCCTGCCGCTGCATGTTCGAGCCCATCAGCGCGCGGGACGCGTCGTCGTGCTCGAGGAACGGGATCATCGCCGTGGCGACGGAGACCATCTGGCGCGGGGAGACGTCCATGTACTGGATGTCGGCCGCGGGGACGGTGTCGGGGTCGGCCTTGCGCCGACGGGCCAGCACCCGCTCCTCGGTGAAGCGACCCTCGTCGTCCAGCTTGGCGTTGGCCTGGGCGATCGTGTAGCGGTCCTCGACGTCAGCAGTCAGGTAGTCGATCTGGTCGGTGACCTGACCGTCGACGGCCTTGCGGTACGGGGTCTCGACGAACCCGAACGCGTTGACCCGGGCGAACGAGGCCAGCGAGCCGATCAGACCGATGTTCGGACCCTCGGGGGTCTCGATCGGACACATCCGGCCGTAGTGCGACGGGTGCACGTCGCGGACCTCCATGCCGGCCCGGTCACGGGACAGACCACCCGGACCCAGCGCCGAGAGACGACGCTTGTGCGTCAGCCCGGCGATCGGGTTGGTCTGGTCCATGAACTGGCTGAGCTGGGAGGTCCCGAAGAACTCCTTCAGCGCGGCGACCACGGGACGGATGTTGATCAGGGTCTGCGGCGTGATGGCCTCGACGTCCTGAGTCGTCATCCGGTCGCGCACGACGCGCTCCATCCGGCCCAGACCCGTCCGGAGCTGGTTCTGGATCAGCTCGCCGACGGTCCGCAGCCGGCGGTTGCCGAAGTGGTCGATGTCGTCCTCTTCGACCAGCAGCTCACCGCGTGGGGACTCCAGGGTCTCCTTGCCCTCGTGCAGCGCCACGACGAAGCGGATGGCGGCGACGATGTCCTCGACCGTCAGCACCTGCTTGTCGAAGGGCAGCTCGAGACCCAGCTTCTTGTTGATCTTGTAGCGACCGACCTTGGCCAGGTCGTAGCGCTTGGGGTTGAAGTAGTAGTTCTCCAACAGCGCCTGGGCCGCCTCGCGCGTGGGCGGCTCGCCCGGGCGCAGCTTGCGGTAGATGTCGAGGAGCGCCTCGTCGGTGGTGGAGGTGTGGTCCTTCTCCAGCGTCGCCATCATCGACTCGTAGTCGCCGAACTCGTCGCGGATCTGCTGCTCGGTCCAGCCGAGGGCCTTGAGCAGCACGGTGACGTTCTGCTTGCGCTTGCGGTCGAGGCGGACCCCGACCATGTCGCGCTTGTCGATCTCGAACTCCAGCCACGCGCCGCGGGACGGGATCATCTTGCAGGTGAAGATGTCCTTGTCCGAGGTCTTGTCGGTGGTCTGCTCGAAGTAGACGCCGGGGCTGTGGACCAGCTGGGAGACGACGACCCGCTCGGTGCCGTTGATGACGAAGGTGCCCTTGTCCGTCATGAGCGGGAAGTCGCCCATGAAGACCGTCTGGCTCTTGATCTCGCCGGTCTCGTTGTTCATGAACTCCGCGGTGACGAACAGCGGAGCGGCGTACGTGACGTCGCGCTCCTTGCACTCGTCGACGGAGTACTTGGGGTCGTAGAAGACGGGGTTCTCGAACGAGAGCGACATCGTCTCGGAGAAGTCCTCTAT
>JAOPXW010000336.1 GCA_025964935.1 Friedmanniella sp.
GTGCACCTTGAGGATCGCGAAGCGGCCCTTCATGTCGGGCGCGTCGACGGCGATCTGACGGTCGAAGCGACCGGGCCGCAGCAGAGCGGGGTCGAGCACGTCGGGGCGGTTGGTCGCCGCGATCAGGATGACCCCGCCGCGGACGTCGAAGCCGTCCATCTCGACGAGCAGCTGGTTGAGGGTCTGCTCGCGCTCGTCGTGGCCGCCGCCCATGCCGGTGCCGCGGTGGCGCCCGACGGCGTCGATCTCGTCGATGAAGACGATGGCCGGAGCGTTCTCCTTGGCCTGCTCGAACAGGTCACGCACCCGGGAGGCACCCACCCCGACGAACATCTCGACGAAGTCGGAGCCGGAGATCGAGAAGAACGGGACGCCGGCCTCACCGGCGACGGCGCGGGCGAGCAGGGTCTTGCCGGTCCCGGGGGGACCGTAGAGCAGCACGCCCTTGGGGATCTTGGCGCCGACGGCCTGGAACTTGGCCGGCTCGGCCAGGAACTCCTTGATCTCCTCGAGCTCCTCGATCGCCTCCTCGCACCCGGCCACGTCACCGAAGGTGGTCTTGGGGGTGTCCTTGGTGGCGACCTTGGCCTTGCTCTTGCCGAACTGCATGACCCGGCTGCCACCGCCCTGGACGGAGTTCAGCAGGAAGAAGAAGAGGACGCCGATGATGACGAACGGGATCAGCGTGCCGAGCAGGGTCGAGAGGAAACCGGGGGTGGCGTTCTCGCCGTTCCACCTGGTCAGGGTCTTGTCCGCGACCCGCTCGTTGAGGCGGGTGATGAGCGCGTCGCTCTGGGCGCCGACCCAGATGGCCTTGTAGCGCGTCTGGGCCGCGTCGTTGAGGGTGACCCGGATCTCCTGCTCACGGTCGATCAGGATGACTTCGGTCAACGGCTCGTTGCCGTTGATGATCGCGACCACCTGCGAGGTCGGCTCGTCCTTGTAGGCCCCGTTGATGCGGCTGCTGAAGTCGATCAGCAGAGCAACGGCGATGACCGCCAGGATGACCCAGACCAAGGGGCCGCGGAATATGCGTTTGAAGTTCATGACCTGCCTAGGAGAAGGACGGATCTGGTCGATCCTCAGCGCTAAGGCTAGCGTTGACGGCCAACAGTTCCGGCCGAACTCAGCTGTAGACGTGCTTGGCGAGGGTGCCCACCGAGGTCAGGTTGCGGTAGTGCCCGTCGTAGTCCAGGCCGTAGCCGACGACGAACTCGTTGGGGATGTCGAAGCCGACGTAGGCGACGTCGACGGCGTTCCTGGCCGCCTCGGGCTTGCGGAACGCCGTCATGATCTTGATGCTGGCGGGGCTCCGGGAGCGCAGGTTGCTGATCAGGTAGGACAGGGTCAGGCCGGTGTCGATGATGTCCTCGACCACGAGCACATCCACCCCGGTGATGTCGGTGCTGAGGTCCTTGAGGATGCGGACGACCCCGGAGGACTGCGTGCCCGAGCCGTACGAGGAGACCGCCATCCAGTCCATCCGGCAATGGATCTTCAGGGCCCGTGACAGGTCGGCCATCACCATCACCGCGCCGTTCAGCACACCGACGAGCAGCAGGTCCTTGTCGGCGTAGTCCCGGTCGATCTCGGCCGCCAGCGCGGTCATCCGCTCGGCGACCTCCTCCTTGGTGAAGAGGACGTGAGTCAGGTCGCCCGAGATCTGGGTGTCATCCACGGGCTCAGCCTGCCATACCGGTCGACCGGCGCGGCCCCGCGTCAGGAGTGACCGGGCACGCGGGGATGCAGGCGGCCCGCGACCCGGGCCACCTCAAGACCCGGCAGCTGCAGGGGGCCCTGTCCGTGCCACGCGGTGACCAGGGCCTCCACCGCCAGCACGTGCGCCAGACCGCTCTCGGGGGCGCCGTGCCGGGCCAGCCAGCGGCGGATCAGCCGACGGCGCAGCGGAGGGGGCAGCTCCCCCAGCAGGTCGACCGCCAGGTCGTCGGTGCCCGGGTCCGCCTGGGCGGCCAGCCGGTCCAGCAGGTCGGCGTCGTCGCGGGCGAGCTCGGCGGTCCGGGACAGGGCGGCCGCAACACCGGGCCCCAGCTCGGCCTCCAGCACCGGCAGCACGGTCTGCCGCACCCGTACGCGGGTGAAGCGTCGGTCCTGGTTGTGCGGGTCGACCCAGGGCTCCAGGTCCAGCTCCGCACAGGCCTGCCGGGTGACGTCCCCGGGCAGGCTGAGCAGGGGGCGCAGCAGGTGCCCGGTCCGGGTCGCCATCCCCGCCAGCGACCGGATCCCCGAGCCGCGGGCCAGACCGAGCAGCACCGTCTCGGCCTGGTCGTCCAGGGTGTGACCGAGCAGCACGGTCGCGTGACGGCGCCGGGCCGCCTCGGCCAGGGCGGCGTAGCGGACCTCACGCGCGGCCGCCTCCAGCCCCTGGCCATCCCCCAGCGGCACCGTCACCGGCAGCAGGTCCACCTCGGTGTAGCCGAGCGCCCGCAGCCCCTCCACCGTGCGGGCGGCGACGTCGGCCGAGCCGGGCTGCAGCCCGTGGTCCACCACCGCGGCCGCCGACCCCTGCCCGTCCCGGGACGCCACGTGCCGGGCGGCCCAGGCCAGGGCCAGGGAGTCCGGGCCGCCGGAGCAGGCGGTCAACAGGACCGCGTCGGACGGGCTCAGGGCGGCCCGGACCGCCTGGACCAGGGCCAGGGACGCGGGGCCGAGCTCACGCCGGGCCATCGTCAGAAGAGCTCGGTGGAGTCCGGGTGCACCCGGGCGAGCCACTGGGCGGGGTCGGTGACCTCGGACCGGGTGGGCAGCGTCTCCGGCGAGGTCCAGACCCGGTTCAGCCCCTCCATCCCCACGGCCGCGATCACGTGCCGGCAGAACGCGGCTCCGTCGCGGTACTGCCGCATCTTGGCGTCCAGCCCGAGCAGCCGACGGATGACCTTGTCGAAGCCCTGCCCCTGCCGGCGCACGGTGAAGCGCTCGCGGATGTGGGCCACGGTGGGGATGACCTCGGGCCCGACACCGTCCATCACCACGTCGGCGTGCCCCTCGAGCAGGCTCATCACCGCGGTGATCCGGTCGATGGTCTCGCGCTGGGCGGGGGTCTGGACCAGGTCCACCACCGACAGCTCGGCGTTGGTCTTGAGCGACTCCACGATCCGGTTGACCGCGTTGCGGAGCATGTCGATGACCACGGAGGCGTCGAGCTCGGTCGTGCTGACGATCTCCCCGATCTGGTCGGCGATGTAGCCGCGGAGCCAGGGCACGGCGGTGAACTGGACCCGGTGGGTCTCCTCGTGCAGGCAGACCCACAGCCGGAAGTCGCGGGGCGAGACGCCGAGCTCGCGCTCCACGGCCACGATGTTGGGGGCCACCAGCAGCAGCCGGCCGCCGGGACCGGCGGTCGCCGGGTCCGCACCGGGGCGTACGTCGCCGGGGTAGAAGGGGTCGAACTGGCCCAGTACCTTGGGCGCCAGGTAGGAGACGAGCGCGCCGACCTCGACCCCGGTGACGCGGGCGCCCAGGCTCTGCGCCCGCGGGCTGGAGCCGCTGAACCGGTCGGCCGCCTTGTCGTTGAGCGGGGCCAGGATGGTCCGGAACCCGTCCAGGTTGGCCCGGATCCAGCGCGGCCGGTCGACGACCAGAACCGGTGCCGTGCCACCCGCGGTCCGCAGACCCGTCACCTCGGCCACGTACGCCTCGGCCCGGACGGCACACTCGCGCAGCTCGGCGACGGCCGCCGCGGCGCCGTCGGCGGTGATGTCGGGGCCGGGCTTGACCAGCTTGGTGGCGGTGGAGAAGGCGACCGCCCAGTCGACCACGGAGGTTGTCATGATCCGAGAGTAGGTGCACGACCCGGGCGGGTCAGCGACAGCCGCACCCGGTCAGGGCGGTGGTGACCCGGTCGAGCCAGACGGTGGCGGCGTAGTCGTTCCTCGGCTCGTTGATGACGAAGGCGAAGACCAGCACCGACCCGTCCCGGCTGCGCAGGAGTCCGGCCAGCGAGTGCACCTTGGTCAGGGTGCCGGTCTTGCCGCGGACGACCCCGCGTCCCGCCGCGGACGCGTCGTCGAAGAAGCGGACCCGCAGGCTGCCCTCCACCCCGGCCACCGGCAGCCCGTGGACGACCCCGCGGAGCTCCGGGTGGCCGTCGACGGCGGCCAGCCGCAGGGCCCGGGTCAGGCTGTCGGCGCTCACCCGGGTCCGCCGGGCCAGGCCGCTGCCGTCGCTGAGACGCATCCCGTTCCCCCACACCCCCAGGGTCCGTAGCTCGCGGGTGACCACCCGGACCCCGTCGGTGAACGACCCGGCACCCCCGCCGGCCAGCGCCGCCTGCCGGAACAGCACCTCGGCGGCGTCGTTGTCGCTGGTCAGCAGCACCTGGGCCACGATCCGCTCCAGCGGCATCGACTGCACCGCCGCGACCGGGGTCGCCGTCCGGCTCGCCCGGGCCGGGGCGACGGAGCCGACCTTGACCCCCCGCTTGCGCAGGGCGGCGGCGAAGGCCTGCGCCGCGTCCCGGGACGGGTCGGTCGTCCGCGGACCGATCTGGTGGCCGCCCCGTCGCCCCTCGTCCACCCACAGGGCCGAGACCGGGGTGACCACGTCGCCGTAGCTGGCGGGCCAGGCCGCGTTCCAGGCCGGACCGGTGAAGAGGGAGGCGTCGTAGCCCAGCTTGATCGAGGTGGTCCCGCTCGCCCGCAGCGCCGTCGCCGTCCGAGCGGCCAGGTCGGTCACCGAGGCCCGGGCGGGGAAGGTCGCGGCCGAGGTCGTGGTGGCCAGGTAGGGGTCGCCCCCGCCGACCAGCACGATCCGCCCCGCCCCCCCGCGGACCACCGAGGTGGCGAAGCGGTGTTCGGGTCCCAGCAGCGACAGGGCCGCCGTGGTGGTCAGCACCTTCATCGTCGAGGCCGGGATCAGGCCCCGGCCCGGGTCGTGGCCGTAGAGCAGCCGCCCGCTGGTCAGGTCGCGGACCGCGGCGCCGTAGGTGCCGGTCGCCCCGGCGACCGTGACCCCCGAGACGACCCGGCGGACCTGGGCCGGGTCCAGCCCTCCGGGCTCGACGGCCGGGGCCAGCACCGGGACCGGGAGGGTCCCGCCGGCCGCCGACGGATCGGGTACGGGGGTGCCCGAGGGACCGGACTGCGCGCTGGCCGGGGAGTCCAGCAGGCCGGGGCTGATCGTCGAGGGCCCGTTCCGGCTCCAGAGCCCGGTGGCGTACAGGCTGCTACGGGCGGCCGAGCCGAGCGCTCCGGTCACCAGACCGGTGACCACGCCCACCACCAGGAGGGCGACGAGCACCGGGGCGACGAGACGGGACCGAGGCACTGTGGGCCACCTCCTCGGTTCCCGATAGGGTCATCCTGGCCAATGAAGCGCACACGCGCAGATCCGGGCCCATTCTAAGGAGGTCCCTTGACTGCCCCCAACACCGAGAGAGAGCCCCGACCGCTGAGCGGCTTGACGTTCGATGTCACGGTCGAGATCCCCAAGGGCAACAAGAACAAGTACGAGGTGGACCACGAGAGTGGTCGGATCCGGCTGGACCGGACGCTGTTCACCTCCACCGCCTACCCGGCTGACTACGGTTTCATCGAGGGGACCCTCGGCCAGGACGGCGACCCCCTCGACGCGCTCGTGATGGTGTCCGAGCCCACGTTCCCGGGGTGCCTGATCAAGTGCCGGGCCGTGGCCATGTTCCGGATGACCGACGAGGCCGGCGGTGACGACAAGGTGCTCTGCGTGCCGGCGTCGGACCACCGCCGGGACCACCTGCGCGACAAGAGCGACGTGCGGGAGTACCTGCTGCTCGAGATCGAGCACTTCTTCACCGTCTACAAGGACCTCGAGCCCGGCAAGTCGGTCGAGGGGGCCACCTGGACCGGGGTCGACGAGGCCGAGGAGGAGGTCCGCGCCAGCTTCCAGCGGGCCAAGGACCAGAACTACCACTAGACCGAGCCCGGTGACGGCCCGTCCGCCACGCCTCCGGGCGTCGGGGGCGGGCCGTTTCGCTGTCGCCGGGGCGCTGGCCGCGGGCGCCGGC
>JAOPXW010000349.1 GCA_025964935.1 Friedmanniella sp.
GCCCAGCGCCCTGCTGCTGGCCGACGGGGGCGGCTGGCGCCAGCTCTGGGTCGACGCGGCCGGGGCCGAGACCACGGGACCACGTGCGGGGGCGGCGGAGGCGGCGTGGGCCCGGCGGTGGTGGCCCGTCGGCGTACGGGTCGAGGTCGGCCTGACCCGCGAGGCCGCCTGGGCCGACCTCGTAAGGCGGCTGGGCAGGACCGGAGGTACGGCGCTGATGCTCGACTACGGCCACGACCGCACCGACCGCCCCCCGCGAGGCAGCCTGGCGGGCTTCAGGTCGGGCCGGGCGGTGCCACCCCGCCCGGGCGCGGACCTCAACCTGACCGCCCACGTCGCCGTCGACGCGGTGCGGGCCGCCGGGGAGGCGGCCGGTGCCGTGACCCGGTCCTGCCGTCCGCTGCACGAGGTGGTGCGGGACCGCGGCCGTGGACCCGGGGCCGACGGCGGACTCCAGGACCTGGTCCGCCGTTCCGAGTACGCCGCCCTGGCCGCCCCGCAGGTGTGGGGACGCCAGTGGTGGCTGCACCAGGACGTGGCCCCGGAAACGACGAAACCCGGCCCGACCCCGGAGGGTCGGACCGGGCTCACCGGGGGGAACTAGCTGGTGGCCGTGGCCTGCACGGACGTCTTGGAGTCCTGGACCTGGCCCTGCACGTCGGCGGCGGCGGAGGAGCCCTCAGCCTTGACGTTCTGAGCGGCGTCGGTAGCGGTCTCCTTCACCGACTGCACGGCCTCCTGCGCGCCGTCCTTGAGGTTGGCCGCAGCGTCCTTGCCGATCTCGGTCAGCTCGGCCTTCAGCGGCTCCACCTTGTCCTTGACGGCGGCGGCAGCGTCCTGCTCCTTCTCGGTCACCGGGATGGCCGAGGAGACGAGGAAGCCGAGGCCGAAGGCGACCAGCCCGGCGACGAGCGGGTTGCCCTGGGTCTTCTGCTTGACCGCCGTGGGGGCACCGGTGACGGCGTCGCCCACGGTGCTGCCGGCGTCGGAGGCCGTCCCGGCCACCGCGTCCTTGGCGTCAGCGGCGGAGCCCATGATGCGGTCCTTCACGCCGACCGCGCCATCACGCACCTTGTCGACCTGACGCTTGGCGATGTTCTTCGGGTTGGCCTCTTCGGTCAACGCGTTGACGTCCTCGCTCAGGTTGGCGCGGGTGCGCTCGATGTCGGCACGAATCTCTTCGGGGGTGCTCATCTGTTGTTCTCCTCGTGTCCTTTAAGTGCGTCGGGGATCTTGCTGACCGAGTCCGCCGTCTGCGGCAGACCCTTCACCTTCTCGAGCTCCTTCTTGCCGACCACGGCCAGGATCGCGCCGATCACGGCCCAGATCAGGGCCACGACCAGGCCGGACCACTCGTTGCCGATGTGCAGGCCGAGCCCCCACCAGGCGGAGACGGAGAGGAAGACGAGGAAGAGCAGCCCGGCCACGGCGGCACCGACGAACATGCCGACACCCTTGCTGGCCTTGCTGGTCGACTCCTTGACCTCGGCCTTGGCGAGCTCGACCTCCTGCCGCAGCAGGGTGGTCACGTTGCGGCTGACGTCGCCCAGGATCTCGCCGATGGAGCGGGTCTCCTCCGGCGACGGGCTCTCCCCGTAGGCGCTGCTCATCGGGTGGTACCCGGGAAGGTGTCGGCGTAGGTGGTCGTGGGAACCTCGCCGTAGGC
Organism: Friedmanniella sp.; assembly: GCA_025964935.1. Lineage (GTDB taxonomy): Bacteria > Actinomycetota > Actinomycetes > Propionibacteriales > Propionibacteriaceae > Microlunatus. The sequence goes on from JAOPXW010000349.1 coordinate 1,667, forward strand.
GGTGCTGTACTCGGTCGTGGGCACCGAGGTGGGAACCTCGTCGACCAGGGACCGGGCCGGGGTGTAGGACGCGGCCGGGGCCGGGGTGCTGACGGCCTTGGCCTGGTCGTGCTCGTCCTTGGCGTTGGCGGCCAGACCGCGGGTCAGCCGACCGGCCACGGCGCCGGTGATGGCCGCCCCGACCAGGAAAGCCACCGGACGACGGCGGGCGAAGCGGGTGACCTCGTCGAGCAGCTCGCGCGGCTCGTGCGCCTCCAGCCAGTTGCCGACCTCGCTGACCTTGCGCGAGGCCTGGTCGGCCAGACCGGTCAGAGCGCCGGACTCCGAGGAACCCGAGACCATGGCCTCGAGCTCGTGGGCGTAGCCCTGCACGAGGGTGGCGACCCGCTGCTGCTGGGTGCTCGCCTGGGCGGAGACCTCGGTGCCGGCCTGGCTCAGCAGGCTGCTGGCCTGCTGACGGGTCTCGGCGACGACGTTGCGGGCCTCTTCCTTGGCGGTCCCGGCGACCTGCTGGCCGGCCCCGGCCACGGTGTCCTTGACCTGGGCGGCCTCGTCCTTGGCCGTGTTCGCGGTCTCCTTGGCGGTGTCCGCGGCCGAGGAGGTGCCCGAGGCGGTGCTGGAGCCGAAGTCGGTCGTGGGCTCCGCCGCGTAGCTGCGGTCGTAGACGACGTCCGGGCTCACGGCCGGCGGGGTCTCCCCGGCGAAGTAGCCGGTCTGGGCCTCGTAGCCGGGGGTGCCGGCCTCGAAGCTCGGGTCACGCGGGGCGCGGTAGTCAGGATCAGGAGTCTGGCTCATGGTGTTCCTTCGGTCGGGCGGGCGGCGCGGCGATGGCTCGCACCGGGGTCGAGGGCTTGCGGGCCCCTGACAATGGGATCACGTTGAAGAGGACTCCGCGGGGTCGATCGGCTTGACTCGACGCTCCCAGACGCGGATCCAGAGTTTACGGTGTAAACCGATAAGACGACTATACGCATGAATGGGGCTCCTGGCTAGGCCCCCCGGGTTGACTAGGGGCTCACCCCGGTCCGACCCCCTCCCTCCTGTGGCACGCTGTCGGGCATGCACGAGCCGCTGCGCGTCCTGATCGGGTCGCTCAGCCGGGGAACCCTGGCGGCCGGGGCCGCCGCCGACCCGCCCTCCGGCACGGTGCTGCTCGACCTCGGCGCTGAGCACCCCAGCCAGGCCGGGCTGCTCGAGCTGCGGCTGTGGACCGAGAACGGCGTCGTGACGGCGGCGCAGGTCGTGGTGGGGGCCATGCACCGGGGCGTGGAGAAGCTCTTCGAGGTGCGCGACTACCGCCAGATCCTGATGCTGGCCGACCGGCACGACTGGCAGGCTCCGTTCGCCGGCGAGCTCGGGATCGCGCTGGCCTGCGAGCAGCTGCTCGGGCTGGAGGTGCCGGCCCGGGCGGTGTGGCTGCGGACCCTGCTGGCCGAGCACACCCGGATCCTCAGCCACCTCGGCTTCCTGGGCTACCTGGCCGACACCGCGGCCGGGATCCCCGAGCTGCGGGAGCGGCTCCGTGACCAGACGCTGCGGCTGACCGGCAACCGGATCCACCCGATGGCCAACCGGGTCGGCGGGCTCGCGGTCGACGCCGGTCCGGACTGGTTGGCCGGGCAGCGCAACGCGATGGTCGCCGTACGCGCGACCGCCGACCGGCTGAGCGCGGGGCTGGCCACCTCACCCCGGTCCGACCGGCTGCGGAGCGTGGCCCCGCTGGACGCGCGGACGGTGGCCGCGTACGGGGTCACCGGTCCGGCGGCCCGGTCCAGCGGCGTCGAGCTCGACCTGCGCCGGCACCGCCCCTACCTGGCCTACGCCGAGCTCGCCGAGCTCCTGACCCCCACGCCGCACACCGAGGGCGACGCGCACGCCCGACTGGCCACCCTGGTGCACGAGCTGCGGGTCAGTGCCGACCTGGTGCAGGCGTGCGCGGACCGGCTGGCCGGACTGGCGGGCCCGGTCGCGGTCCGGCTGGGCAAGATCGTGAAGCTGCCCGAGGGTGAGGTGTACCGGACCACGGAGGCCCCGCTGGGGGTGGCCGGTGTGTTCCTGGTCTCGCGGGGGGAGAAGACGCCCTGGCGGCTGAAGCTGCGCACCCCGTCCTTCAACCAGGTGGCCGCCCTGGAGCAGGTGCTGGTCGGGGTGGCCACCCGCGACCTGGAGGCGGCGCTCGCCTCGGTCGGCTACGTGGTCGGCGACATCGACCGCTGACCGGGCGGCCGTGGGCGGTGGCGGGCCCGGGACGCAGCACGGCCCGGCCCCCGCGGGGCCGGGCGGCGGGCGGCGGGGTCAGCCCACCCGGCGGTCGCCCTCGTAGTTCGGCAGGACCATGGCGGTCTCCAGGGTCTTCATGTCCACCACCGCGGGGTGCTCACCGTCGGCCCAGAGGTCGCGGGCGGTGGGCAGCTCGTTCCAGACGGCCTCGTGCTCGGCCAGCGCCCGACGGGGCATGTGGTGCACGGAGGCGTCCTCGCCCTCCCCGGACCGCAGCGACGCGATCTCGTCCTCGTGGGCCCGGACGGTGTCGCGCAGGGTGGCGATGACGACCAGGTGCTGCTCGAGCTCGCGGTGCAGGTGCACCCGCTCGTCCAGCAGCACCGCCACCTTGCCGCTGAGCAGGCTGCGCTCCCGGGTCAGCTCGGTGACCGTGCCGCGCAGGGTGGCCCGCTCGCTCTCGAGACCGCTGACGGTCCCGCGCAGCTCGGCGATGGTGATGCGCTGGCCGTCGACCGTGCGCCCGGCGGCCTGGATCCGGCCGGTGAGGGTCTCGACCACGGCGGCGTTGCGCCGACGGTTCTCGGTCAGCACCCGGCCGTGCTCGCCGGAGACCCGGTGCAGCTCGGCGGCGTGGTCGCGGTGGGCGACGAACACCTCCCGCCAGGCGAAGAGGCAGGCCACGACGGCCGAGGCCACGGCGACCACGACCCCGAAGCGCACGACCAGGGGCGGACCGAAGGCCGCCACCACCGCCAGCACCGAGCCCGTTCCCAGCACGATCTGCGCGGTCCGGCGCAGCGGGGACACGGTGGCCGCTCGCCGGTTGGCCGGCGAGCGACGGGGCTCAGAGGAGGTGGCGGGCGCAGAGGTCACGCGGTCACCCTATGACAGCAGGTCGCCACGACCGTGGACCTCAGGCCTGCCGGCGGGTGTCGTCCTCCGGGTCCTCGTCGTCGTCGCCCCGGGGCACCTTGCAGGCCCGCTCCAGCAGCAGACCGAGCCAGCACAGCGCCACTCCGGCGAGCACCGCGACCCCGGACCGGATCACCCGGTCCCGGGGCCCCACGGCCTCCAGGCGGTTCACGAAGAGCAGCGCGTACGCCAGGTAGCCCCCCGCCACCAGCGCCCCGGCCAGGGCCGAGGCCTTCCCCAGCACCAGGAAGGCCACCGCGCGCTGCGGATCCATCCGCTCGTGCCGGACCTGGAGGCGCTGGTGCGTGCTGGAGGCCAGGGCGCCGACCAGCGCCGCGATCAGGACCAGCCCGATCGGGGCGGTCCAGGGCACCGTGGGCGGGACCAGGTTGAAGAAGTTCGCCGTCACCACGACGAGCCAGCCGCCGAGGCCACCGAAGATGGCCGCGACGGCCAGGGCACGTCGGGGGGTCGGACCCACCGGTCCGGGCGGTTGCGGGGTGGCCAAGGCGCGCGGGACTCAGCTGTTCTCGATGACGAGGTCGGCGCGGCGCTGCACGCCGGCCGTCCCGGCCGCGGCCACGAGGTCGGCCACCGAGCCGCGCCCGGGAATCTGCCCGGTCGGGTCGATCTCGAACCAGGGGACGAGGACGAAGCCCCGCTCGTGGGCCAGCGGGTGCGGCAGCTTGAGGTCGGGCTGGTCGAGCTCGGCGCCGCCGACCACGATCAGGTCGACGTCGAGGGTCCGCGGACCCCACCTGTCGAGGTCCCGGACGCGGCCGTACGCGTCCTCGATGGCCGCTGCGCGTTCCAGCAGAGTCCGCGGCTCGAGGGTCGTCTCGGCCACCACCACCAGGTTCAGGAACGGCGGGTTGTCGACCGGGCCGCCGACGGCGTCGGTCTCGTAGACCGAGGACACGTCGACCAGGATGATGTCGGGGGTGTCGCTCAGCGCGTCGACCGCACCCTGCAGGTTCTGCAGCCGGTCGCCGAGGTTGGAGCCGATCGAGTAGACGACCTTGCGCAGCGGCTTCATCCCGCTCAGGGTGTCGGTGTCGATGGCGTTGGGGTTAGGGCTGGTCATCGGATCTTCTCCTTGTCAGCGTGACCGCGACGTCAGCGACTTCCACGGGCATGGGGGCTTGGGGCTTGTGGACGGTGACCTCCACGGTGTGCACGGGTCCCGCCCCGAGGCAGGTGGCCGCGATGCGGTGGGCGAGCGCCTCGATCAGGTCGAGGGGGTCCCGCTCGATGTCCGCCACGACCGCCTGCGCGAGGACGCCGTAGTCGATCGTGTGGTGCAGGTCGTCAGTGCGTGCCGCCCGGCTCAGGTCGAGACGGCAGACCACGTCCACCACGAACCGCTGGCCCTGCTCACGCTCGAAGCCGAAGACCCCGTGGTGGCCGTAGCCGACCAGGCCGCGGAGGCTGACGGAGTCGCCGGGCACGGCGTCGGGGCCGCGGCTGGGGGCCACGGCAGTGGGATGGGGCGCGTATGCGGACATGACACCTCCTGACGCAGAGACTTTATCGGACCCCCCCAGCCGGCCCGCGGCGGTTGACGACGCTGGACAGCGCGGCCGATGGCGGGCCGGGTGTGCTGTGAGTGTCGTCCCGGCCGCCGCTCAGCGCACCGCCCCCTCCGCGGCGAGACGCTCCACCACGGCGACGGCGTCCCGGCTGGCCCGGACCGAGTGCACCCGGACCCCCCAGACCTGCCGCTGGGCGAGCAGGGTGGTGAGGGCGGTGGTGGCGTCGTCCCGCCCTCGGGCGGGTCGGGCGACGCCGTCGGGGTCGGCCAGCAGGGTGCCCAGGAACGCCTTGCGGGACAGCCCGACCAGCACCGGCAGGCCGAGGTCCTCGAGCCGGGGCAGCTGCGCGAGCAGCGTCCAGTTGTGGTCCCCCGTCTTGGCGAAGCCGAACCCGGGGTCGAGAACCAGCCGGTCGGCGCTGATGCCGGCGCTGCGGGCGGCTCGCACCTGCTCGGCCAGCTCGTCGGCGACCTCGCCGGCGACGTCGGCGTAGGAGGCCCTGTTCTGCATCCGGGCGGAGTGCCCCCGCCAGTGCATGCAGACGTACGGCACCTCCAGCGCCGCGACCAGGTCGAGGATCTCGGGCTCGGCCCGGCCGCCGGACACGTCGTTGACCAGCCGGGCCCCGGCGGCAACGGCCTGGGCCGCCACCTCGGCGCGCATGGTGTCGATGCTGACGCAGGCCCCGGCCTCGCTGAGGGCCGCCACCACCGGCAGCACCCGACGCAGCTCCTCGGCCACACTCGGCCGCTCCGCCCCGGGCCGGGTGGACTCACCCCCCACGTCCACCAGGTCCGCACCCTGGTCGAGCAGGGCTCGGCCGTGGGCCGCGGCGGCCCGGGGGTCGAACCACTCGCCGCCGTCGGAGAAGGAGTCGGGGGTCACGTTGACCACGCCCATCACCAGGGTGCGGCCGGGCTGCGGCAAGCCGCGCACCACCCGGGGACTGGTCACGGCGGCAGCCTAGGGCCTCGGGTCGGCGGCGTACGCCGGACGCCCCTCGGACAGGTGGTGATCCGGTCGGACGGGATCCCCGCCACGCCGGTGGCCGGCCCTCCCGCCGCCTATGCTCGACGCGTGCCGCCTCCGCCCCCGGGACCGTACGAGCCGTTCCGCTCACCCGGGCCTCGCCCCCCGTTCCGGCCCCGCACCGCCACCCTGGTGCTGGCCGTGGCCGCCGGTCTGGTGCTGGTCCTGGTGCTGTCCGTCGGTGCGGTGGCGGTCTTCCGGATGGGCCGGACAGGCTCCGCCCCCGGCGCCGACGCCCCCGCCCCGCGGGCCCCCCTGCCGTCGGCCAGCGTGCTACCGACCCGGTCGGGCACCACCGCTCCGACCCCGTCCCGCAGCTCCGCCCCAGCGTCCTCGACCTCGCTGAGCACCGCCCCCAGCCCGCGGACGACCCCCCGGGCGGCTCCCAACCGCAGCCTGACCAGGAACAGCCTCTATCGGGTCGACCTGGGCGGGCGACGCGTCTCCTGCGCCGTGACGGTGCGGCGACCCAAGCCGGCCCTGCGCGACTCCCGGCTCGCGCCCTACCTCCGGACCCTGACCGGGTGTCTGGACAAGACCTTCACCGGTCCGCTCAGCCGGGCCGGGTTCAGCCCCAGCTCACCGAAGGTGGTCTCGTACGCCAAGAAGGTCAAGACCCCGTGCGGGAGCTACGACCAGCGCCACTCCCCCGCCTACTACTGCTCGGGCACCCGCACCATCTACTGGCCGGCCACCGTCGACGACGGCAACGAGGCGTACACCTTCGCCCGGCTGGGCTACGTCGGCCTGGCCGCCCACGAGTACGGGCACCACCTGCAGTACGAGTCGGGGATGATCCAGGGCTACGGTGCCCTCTACTACGCGAGCACGAGCGCGGCCGCCCGGGACCTCCTCAGCCGACGGCTGGAACTGCAGGCCCAGTGCCTGGAGGGGGTCTTCCTGAACCAGGTGAGCCGGACGGTCGGGCTGGCGTCGGCCGACCGGGCCCAGCTCCGGGTCTGGCACAGCTACACCGGCGACGAGGACCCACCGGCCGGCCGCCGGCCCGACCACGGGACGAGCGCCGCGCAGGTCCGGTGGCTCCTCCGGGGTCTGGACTCCGGGGACATCGGCCGGTGCAACACCTGGTCGGCCGGCAAGGCCGCCGTCCGCTGACGAGGGCCGCCGTTCGGGCCGCTGCCCCACGCGCTGAGCCGGTCGGCACAGACCCGCTCAGCTGGTGATGAGGCCCATCGCCTCGGCGCGGGTGGCCGCGTTCCGGAGGTGACCCCGGACGGCACTGGTGATGGTCTTGGAGCCGGGCTTGCGCACCCCCCGCATGGTCATGCACAGGTGCTCGCACTCGATCACCACGATCACCCCGCGGGGCTGCAGCAGCCGGACCAGGGCGTCGGCGACCTGCATGGTCAGCCGCTCCTGGACCTGCGGGCGCTTGGCGTAGAGGTCGACCAGTCGGGCCAGCTTGCTGAGTCCGGTGATGCGACCGTCGGGGCTGGGGATGTAGCCCACGTGGGCCACCCCGGTGAAGGGCACCAGGTGGTGCTCGCAGCTGCTCCACACCTCGATGTCCTTGACCAGCACGAACTCGTCATAGCCGAGGTCGAAGGTGGTCACCAGCACGTCCTCGGGGTCCTGCCGCAACCCCTGGAACATCTCCGCGTACGCCCGGGCCACCCGCTGCGGGGTGTCGACCAGCCCGTCGCGGTCCGGGTCCTCCCCGATCCCGATCAGGATCTCCCGGACGGCGGCGGCCACCCGGTCATGGTCGAACGGCCGTACCGACCCCGGTACGGCCGGGACGAGCCCGGCCTCACTCATCGGAAGTCGGGCCCTCGCGGCGGCTGGGGGGTGTCGGTCATACCCGGCCCTTGCGGGCCCTGACCGGCCTGGTCCCCGGCCGGCAGCTGCGGCGGCACCGAGCTGTGCCCGGGCGGCAGCGGAGCGCCACCGGCCGGAACGCCGTCGCCGGAGGGCAGCGCGGCACCGTGACCGTTGCGGTCGTGGCCGTTGGCCCCGTTGCGCGAAGGCGGCGGCATGACCGGCGGCAGAGCCGACGGCACCCGCAGGTCCGAGCCGGTCCAGGCGGGACGCTTGGGCCACAGCCGCAGCGGCTGGAAGACCGCCGCGACCTCGGCGCGGTCCAGCGTCTCGTTCTCGAACAGGGCTCGGACCAGGTCGTCCAGGACGTCGCGGTTGGCGGTCAGGATGTCGAAGGCCTCCTGATGGGCGTTGCTGATCAGCTTGGAGACCTCCTCGTCCACGATCGCGGCGACGTCCTCGGAGTACTCCCGGCCGTGGCCCATGTCGCGGCCCATGAAGGGCTCGGACTCCCCGGAGCCGAGCTTGACCGCACCGAGCCGGTCGGTCATGCCGTACTGGGT
>JAOPXW010000118.1 GCA_025964935.1 Friedmanniella sp.
ACCCCGACTCCCACAACCACGCCGACCCCGACTCCCACACCCACGCCGACCCCGACTCCCACACCCACGCCGAACCCGGCAGGTTCGACGGTCATCGCCGTGGGCGGCGATGTCGCCTGCGGCACCGCCGAGGCGAACTACAACGGAGGCGCCGGAACGGCTTCGGCCTGCCGGATGAAGGTGACGTCGGACCTTGTCCTGGCCATGAGTCCGCAACGGGTTTTCGCCCTGGGTGACCTGCAGTACAACAGCGGGGCACTCTCTGACTACAACGTCAGCTACAACAACAGCTGGGGTCGGTTCAAGAGCCTGACCAACCCCGCGGTGGGTAACCACGAGTACGGCACCAGCAACGCGGGCGGCTACTTCACCTACTTCGGCAGCGCTGCTGCACCGTCGCTCGGCTACTACAGCTTCGATGTGGCCGTGGGGACCTCGAAGTGGCACGTTGCGGTCATCAACTCGGAATGCACCAGGATCAACGGTGGTGTCGGCTGCGGGGAGGGCACGCCTCAACAGAGCTGGCTTGACGCCGACCTGACGGCCAACGACGGCACGGCGTGCACCGCGGTGCTGTCGCACCGGCCCCGGTGGTCGTCGAACAGCTTCGCCAGTCCGGACATCCAGCCGCTGATCGACGTCATGTACGCCCACCACGTGGATCTGTTTCTCACCGGGCACGCCCACGACTACGAGCGCTTCGCCCCCCAGAACGCTGCCGGCCAGGCCGCAAGCGATGGCATCCGCGAGATCATCGTCGGCACCGGCGGCCGGGACTCCCAAGGTTTCGGAACGGTCGCCGCGAACAGCATCGTGCACAAGAACCAGATATTCGGGGTCATGAAGCTGACCCTCAACCCGACCAGCTACGACTGGCAGTTCATCGCTGACCCGACCACTCCGTTCGCCGACTCAGGCAACGGAACCTGCAGCTAGCTTCCCCGCGCCCCGGCCGCGCCCGGAGCCGAAGGCATCGGCGGCCGACGGCGTCAGCTCTCCGGGGCGAAGTCCGGGTTGTCCGCCCGGGCCCGGCTCGGCTGCACCCGTGACGGCTCCCCGGGCATCTTGGGGTAGTCGGGCGGGTAGGGCATCTCGGCCCCGCCGTACCTCCCGGTGCCCAGGTCGCGCTCGTCGCGGGCGTACATCTCCAGGGCGGCGTCGATGGACTGCGGGGTCTGGGCGTAGAAGGGCGCCCAGACGTCACCCCGCTCCGCGAACCGGGTCAGCATGGTCGCGATGGTGAAGTCCTCCGGGGACACGTCATCCAGCTCGTCCCAGTCCAACGGGGCCGACACCTGGGCCAGCGGCGTGGGCCGGATCGAGTACGCCGACGCGATCGTCCGGTCCCGGGCCATCTGGTTGAAGTCGACGAAGATCCGCTCGCCCCGCTCCTCCTTCCACCAGCTCACGGTCGCCTGCTCCGGCACCCGGCGGGCCAGCTCGCGACCCAGGGCGATGACCGCGTGCCGGGCCTCGGTGAACCCGTACGCCGGCTCGACGGGCACGAAGACGTGCAGCCCGCGGCCGCCGCTGGTCTTGGGGAAGCCGACCAGGTCGGCGTCGGCCAGCACCGCACGCAGCTCGTGCGCGACCCGGACCGCGTCGCGGAAGTCGGTCCCGGGCTGCGGGTCGAGGTCGATCCGGAGCTGGTCGACCCGGTCGGTGTCTGGACGGCGGCTGGGCCACGGGTGGTAGCGGAGAGTGCCGAGGTTGGCCATCCAGACCACGGTGGCCAGCTCGGTGGCGCAGACCTCGTCAGCGGTCCGGCCGGAGGGGAAGGTGACCGTGACCGTCTCCACCCAGTCCGGCATCCCCTTGCTGGGGGCGCGCTTCTGGTAGAAGGCGTCGTGGTTCGGGCCGCCGCGGGTGCTGAGCTGCACGTCGGGCCGGTAGCCACCGGGCCAGCGCTCCATGGTCACCGGTCGGTCCTGCAGGGCGGCGAAGATGCCGGCCCCGACCGTGTGGACGTAGGAGACCATGTCCAGCTTGGTCAGGCCGGCGTCGGGGAAGTAGAGCTTGTCCGGGCTGGTGACCCGCACCGTACGGTCACCGACCTGGAGTTCGACCGCGGGCACCGGCATCGGGTCAGCATAGGCGACTAGCCTGGAACAGACTCAGGCCAGCCGTCGTTGCGCCTGGGGTCAGCGTCACCCGCTGCAGCGTTCTAGGAGGAACCCCATGACCGAGCTCGACGACACCCGTACCGCCGCCAGCCCCGCCGCCTCGGTGGGCAAGGTCGTGAAGTCGGAGGAGGAGTGGCGCGCCCAGCTCACCCCGATGGAGTACAAGGTGCTCCGCGAGGCCGGCACCGAGCGTGCCTTCACCGGCGAGTACACCGACACCAAGACCGAGGGCGTCTACCGCTGCAAGGCCTGTCACGCCGAGCTGTTCCGCAGCCAGACCAAGTTCGACAGCCACTGCGGCTGGCCGTCCTTCTTCGCCCCGCTGGCCGAGGACCGGGTCCGCTACATCGAGGACCGCTCGATGTTCATGAAGCGGGTCGAGGTGCGCTGCGCGACCTGCGACTCCCACCTCGGGCACGTGTTCGACGACGGGTACGGCACCCCGACGGGCCAGCGCTACTGCATCAACTCCGTCTCCCTGGAGCTGGAGCCCGCCGGCTCCTGACCCCCCGGCTCCTGACCCGCCGGCTCCTGACCCGTCGGGGCTCAGGGGCGCGGGCTCACCAGAGGGCGAGGATGTCGGTCAGCTCGAGCCGCCGGCCGGTGTAGAACGGCACCTCCTCGCGGGTGTGCCGACGGGCCTCGGCCGCCCGCAGGGCCCGCATCAGGTCGACGATCCGGTGCAGCTCGTCGGCCTCGAAGGCCAGCATCCACTCGTAGTCGCCCAGGGCGAAGGAGGACACGGTGTTGGCCCGGACGTCGGGATAGGGCCGGGCGAGCATCCCGTGCTCGGCCAGCATCGTCCGCCGCTCGTCCTCGGGGAGCAGGTACCACTCCAGCGAGCGGACGAAGGGGTAGACGCAGAGATAGTCCTTGGGGTCCTCGGCCGACATGAACGCCGGCACGTGGCCCTTGTTGAACTCGGCCGGGCGGTGCAGGGCCAGCTGGGACCAGACCGGCACCAGGTGCGAGCCCAGGTCGGAGCGTCGCAGCGCGTGGTAGGCGTCCTGCAGGGTGTCGGAGCTCTCGGCGTGCCACCACACCATCAGGTCCGCGTCGGCCCGCAGACCGGCGACGTCGTACCAGCCCCGGATCTCCAGGTCGTCGCCCCGGGTGGCCCGCTCGACCGAGCGCAGCGCGGCGTCGGCCACCTCGCTCGGCGGACCGTCGAGCTGGTCGGCTCGCTTGAACACCGACCACATCGTGTAGCGGATGGTGTTGTTGATCTCCCGCGCCTTCATGCCGTGCTCTCCTCGTGTCGTTCGGGTGGATCTTGGTTGCGCGCGGCTCCGAGCCCGCTCAGGATGCGGTCGGCGGCCTGCTGCGCCGAGCCTATGCACGCGGCAATACCGACCCCGTCCAGCGCCGCGCCGGCGACGGCCAGCCGCGGATGGGCCTCCAGGCTGTCACGGAGCCCGGCGACCAGCTCGCGGTGTCCCACCCGGTACTGCGGCAGCGCCCCGCCCCAGCGGGTGACGTGCGCGGCGACCAGCGAGGTCTCCGCCCAGCCGGGCAGGGTCCGGGCCTCCGCCCAGGTCCGGTCCCGGAGGGCGTCGTCGGGCAGCTGAAGCAGGGCGGCCTCGCCGATCCGGCCGACGCTGGCCCGCACCACCGCGGTGTCATCGCCCCAGGTGGCCCGGGCGGCGTCGGCCACCCAGTCCCACTTCCGCCAGGAGTGCGTGAGGGCCTTGATCGTGGGCAGCTGACCGGGGGGCACGAGCAGCCCGGACCGGTCGGACTCCAGGCCCCGGACGACCAGGGTCAGGACCGCGACCGAGGCGTACGGGACCCGCGCGTACGCCTGCCCGACCGGGCTGACCGCCCCGAGCAGCCGGCCGGTCGCCGCGGCCGGGGCGGCCAGCAGCACCGCGTCGGCCGACACGGCGACCGGGTCCGCGGCGGAGCCGCAGGTCAGCCGGTAGCCCGAGCCGGCCGGGACGAGCTCCCGGACCGCGGTGTCGAGCCGGAGCGTCGCACCCCCCGCCTCCAGGTCGGCCACCAGCGCGTCCACGAGCCCCGACACCCCGCCGCGGAGCCCGGCGAACACCGGCGACCCGACGGACGGCCGCAGGCTGGCGCGGGCGTGGTCCACCAGGGAGCCACCGCGGGCGGCCCGGAGGAAGAGATTGTGGAAGACGGCGTCGAAGGACAGGTCGCGGGCCCGGCCGGCGTACACCCCGCCCAGCAAGGGCTCCAGCAGCCGGTCGGTGACCTCGGGGCCCAGACGCTCGTCCACGTAGTCCCCGATGGAGATGTCGGCCTCCAGCGGCGGCGCGGGCCGCTGCTGCTCGTCCCGGGCCCTCGCCCACCCACCGTCGGTCAGCAGCGGACGGAGGGCGTCGAGGTCGACGGGGATGCCCTGCAGGGACGGCGGCAGGGGGTGCAGCGCGCCCTCCACCAGCAGAGCGGGCTTGGCCCGGGTCGGGTGCACGGTGCGGTCCCCCAGGCCCAGGTCGGCGATCAGCCCGACCGCCTCGGGTCGACGGGCCAGCACCGACTCGGCCCCGGTGTCGAGCCGGACCCCGTCCAGCTCGGCCCAGGAGAGCTTGCCGCCCCAGCGCGGGCCGGCCTCGAGCACGGTGACCTCCAACCCGCGGTCGAGCAGGCGGCGGGCCGCGGCGAGGCCGGTGACACCGCCGCCCACCACCAGCACCCGGGTCATCAGCCGGCGGCCGCCAACCGGTCGGTGGCCGACTGCCGGGCCTCGGCCCGCAGGCTCGGCCCCTCCTCCTGCACCAGGTCGACGATGCGGCCCAGCACCCCGGGGTCGGCGTCGGGCGGGACGCCGTGGCCCAGGTTGAAGACATGGCCCGGCGCGGCGGCACCGGAGCGGACGACGTCGCGGACCCGGTCGGCCAGCACCGCCCACGGTGCGCCCAGCAGAGCCGGGTCGAGGTTGCCCTGGACGGCGTACGCGGGTCCGATCCGCCGGCTGGCCTCGGCCAGCGGCAGCCGCCAGTCCACCCCGACGACGTCGGCCCCGGCCCCGCCCATCAGCCCCA
>JAOPXW010000248.1 GCA_025964935.1 Friedmanniella sp.
GAGGCGGGGGCGTCGGAGTCCAGGGCCAGGTCGCTGAGGGTCCGGACCAGGGTCTCCCGACCGCGCAGGTCCAGGCCCGCCGCGGGCTCGTCCAGCAGCAGCAGCTCGGGGTCGGTCATCAGGGCCCGGGCGATCTGGACCCGCTTCCGCTCCCCCTCGCTGAGGGTCCCGAAGGTCCGGTCGGCCAGGGTCTCGATCCCGAGCTGGGCCAGCAGCTGGTCCGCCCGGGTGTGGTCGAGGGTGTCGTACTCCTCGCGCCAGCGGCCGAGGACGGCGTACGAGGCCGAGACGACGACGTCGTGCACCCGCTCACCGCGCGGGATGCGCTCGGCCAGGGCCGCCGAGGTCAGCCCGATCCGGGGGCGCAGGTCGAACACGTCCACCGTGCCGAGCACCTCCCCGAGCAGGCCGGCGACGCCGGCGGAGGGGTGGATCTGCGCGGCGAGAACCTGCAGCAGCGTCGTCTTGCCGGCCCCGTTCGGGCCGATCACCACCCACCGGTCCGTCTCGTCGACGGTCCAGGTGATGTCGTTCACGAGGGTCGCGTCACCCCGCACGATGGTCACTCCTGCGAGATCTACGACGGCCGCCATGGGGGAAAACCTACCGCCCGCCGCCGCGGCGACCCGCAGCGACGCGGCCGGCCGCCCTCCCCGCCGGCCCGCCCGGACGTTTCGTCGCCGGCGCCGGGGTGAGCACGTACGGTGTAGCGGTGGAAGCGTTGCCCTCCCTGCGGATGACGGTCAACCTCAACGCCATGCTCAACACCCGGCTGCCCGCAGAGCGCGCGGTGGCGGCGGTCCTGCGCAACGACGTGGCGCACCACGTCGTGGACCCCGACGAGCGGCTCAGCCTGGACCCGCACCGGGGCACGGCCCTCGACGACGCCCTGTCCACCATCGCCGGCCGGGAGCGGGAACGCTGGGTCCTCACCCTGCCGCAGCCGGGGATGCTCGGTGCCCTGCGCGGCCCGGTCGAGCTCAACCGGGCCGCCCTGGAGGCGGGTGAGGCGGTGGTGGCCGCCTCGGCCGGTCTGGCCCTGGTCCCCTACCGGGTCGGGCAGGCGGTCCAGTGGCGGGTCTTCGACGCCGAGCGGCCTTTCACCCCGCCGCCGCCCTACGACGCCGAGCGCGAGCTGAGTGAGGCCGTCCTGCGGGCCGCGGCCACCCTGTCCCGGCTCGAGGTCGGCGCCGGACGCCGTCCGAAGGCGCCCACCCTGGACCTGCCGGCCGCCTACAGCCCGCGGCAGCAGGCGAGCGCCGACCGGGCCCTGCGGCTGCTGATGGCCTGCGACGCCGCCCTGGAGAACGACGGCGGGTCGATCTCCTCCTTCGAGGCCGACGCCCGCTCCCGCGAGCTCCGCACCGTCCGCGCGGCCGCCAGCCAGGCGCTGTGCGCGGCGGCCACCTGGGTCGGGGTCTGAGCCGGACCCTCGTCCACGCCCGGCAGCGGAACGGTCCCGGGGCCGTCCGCCCGTATCCTGTCGGCATGCCGCCCGGACCCCACCCACCCCTGGGCACCCTGTTCGCGATCGGCGGAGCCGAGGCCAAGCTGCGCCGCCGTACGGTGCTGCGCGCGTTCGTCGCCGCCGCCGGAGGGGCCGAGGCCCGGATCGCGGTCGTGCCCACGGCCTCCTCCCTGGGGAGCGAGGTCGTCGAGGTCTACCAGGCCGTCTTCGGCTCGCTCGGCGCTGGTGCGGTCGTCCCGCTGCGGCCCGAGAGCCGGGTCGACGCCCACCGCGACGACCTGGTCGCCCAGCTCGAGGACGTGACGGCGGTCTTCATGACCGGCGGCAACCAGCTCAAGCTCAGCTCCTACGTCACCGGGACCCCCTTCGGCGAGGCCATCCACCGCGCGTACGCCCGCGGCGCCGTGGTCGGCGGGACCTCCGCCGGGGCCAGCATCCTGGCCGAGCACATGATCGCCTTCGGGACGGGCGGCTCCACCCCACGACAGCGGATGAGCCAGCTGTCCGTCGGGCTGGGCCTGCTGCCCGGGGTGGTCGTCGACCAGCACTTCGAGCAGCGCAACCGCTACGGGCGGCTGCTCTCCCTGGTCGCGCAGTCCCCGTCGCTGCTCGGGCTGGGCGTCGACGAGGACACCGCGGCGGTCGTCCGCGAGGGGCACCTGCTGGAGGTGGTCGGTCGCGGGGCGGTCACCGTCGTCGACGGGCGTCACCTGGTCTCCAACTCCTTCACCGCGCCCCGCTCCGCGCCGTTGCTGGTGTCGGGGGCGACCCTGCACGTGCTGCCGGCGGGCAGCCTCTACGACCTGGACACCCGGACGCTGGTCGCTCACGAGACCCCGGTGCCCGACAGCGAGGTGCTGGAGGTCCGGGCCGCCGAGTCCGACCTCCGCCGGCTGGCCGGCGACATCGCCGCCGAGGGGCGCGAGCCGGGCTCCACCCGTCAGCTGCGCCGGAGCCGGCGCTCCTGAACCTCCGTCCCGGGCCGGGGCCCAGCCGCGTCGCCCCTCCCGGTCCTCCGGTGCGAGGATCGGCCTGCCGACCAACCGAGGAGCCGTCGTGTCCGACCCCGACCTGACCCCGCAGCCCGAGCTCGCCCCGCCGACCGAGCCGACCCCGGCG
>JAOPXW010000286.1 GCA_025964935.1 Friedmanniella sp.
ACTCGGCGGATCGTCACCGTGGCTGCTCCTCACCTCGACCTGTGGGCCCGAGATGTCACGCTAACCCCGGACCGGAGTGCCCGTCACCCTCGGCGGCCGCCCTGGCCCCGAGCCGTTACGGGCCGGCTGCCCGGCCCCAGCGCTGGGCCCCTGACCGTTAGTTGACCGATACACTTGTCCCCGTCACCGCCGACGATCTCAGTCGGCGTCCTCGTGACCGCCGTACGCGCCTGCCTCGAAGGTCCGTCATGGCCACTCTCACCCCCGCCCGCCGCTGGCTGGCTCTCCTCGCGCTCGCCCTCGGTGGATTCGGCATCGGCACCACCGAGTTCGTCGCCATGGGCCTGCTGCCCAACATGGCCCGCGACCTGCTCCCCGCCCTGTACGCCGCCGCACCCGCCCGGGCCGTCGCCACCTCGGGCTGGCTGATCAGCGCGTACGCCCTCGGGGTCGTCGTGGGCGCCCCCACCTTCGCGGTGCTGTCGGTGCGGATGTCGCGCACCCGGCTGCTGCTGGCGCTGGTCGGGGTGTTCATCCTCGGCACGGTCGCCTCGGCCCTGCTGCCCAGCTTCGGCTGGGTGCTGGCCGCCCGGTTCGTGGCCGCCCTCCCCCACGGCGCCTTCTTCGGCACGGCCGCCCTCGTCGCGGGGCGGATCCTCGGCCCGGGCAACCGGGGCAAGGGCATCGCCTTCGTGCTGTCGGGGCTGACCGTGGCCAACGTGGTCGGGGTCCCGCTGATCACCCGGCTGGGCCAGCTGGCCGGCTGGCGCGTCGCCTACCTCTGCGTCGCGGCCATCTTCGCGCTGACCCTCGTCGCCATCGTGCTCTGCGTGCCCCGGCAGCCGGCCAGCCCCACCGCGTCCATCCGGGCCGAGCTGCGGGTCTTCCGTAAGCCCCAACTCTGGCTGATGATGGCGGTCGGCGCCGTCGGCTTCGCGGGGTTCTTCGCCGTCTACTCCTACGTCGCCGAGGTGGTCCGCCAGGAGGCGCACCTGAGCGAGTCCTTCGTCCCGTGGCTGCTGGTCGCCATCGGGCTGGGGATGACGGTGGGCAACCTCTTCGGCGGCTGGGCCGCGGACAAGAACCTGAACCGCACCCTGCGGTTGGGCTTCCCCGTCTTCATCGCCTCGATGGCCGCCTTCGCGCTGACCGCGGGCTCACCGGTGGCGCTGATCGTCTGCGGGTTCGCCGTGGGGGCCAGCAACCTGGCCCTGATCCCCGCCGTCCAGACCCGGCTGATCGCGGTGTCGGCCGAGGCCGAGATGATCGGCGCGGCCCTGGTGCACTCCGCGCTCAACCTGGGCAACAGCCTCGGCGCCGTCCTGGGCGGCGCGGCCATCGCGGCCGGCTGGGGCTACCGCGCCCCGACCTGGGTCGGCGTCGTCCTCGGCACCCTGGGCTTCGGACTGCTGATCCTCAGCCTGCGGGCCGACCGTACGCCGCCGCCGGCCCCGGCTGGCGAGCACGCCCGCGCCGCAGCGCGCGACTCCCAGCCGGCTGCGGCCCTCGCCCGCTGACACGCCAAGGGCCGCCGTCGAGTCTCCTCGACGACGGCCCGGGTGACGGGGGTCAGCGGCGCTTGGCGGCCAGCTTGCTGACGGCGTCCTTGATCTTGCGCTGGTTCTCCGGCTTCGACAGCTCGCGCTGCGCAACCTGGATGACCTTGGCGACGACGGCGCCCTTGACCAGACCTCGGATCATGCTCATGTCTTCTCCGTTTCGGTGGATGTGCGGTGGCGTGGACCCGCGAGCCCCCGCCGGGATGATCCCGACGGGCCACCACGCGGCCGCCTCCATTCTGCCAGGCCCCGGCCCCGACCCCGGGGCTGCTCAGGGTCCAACGGGGGTCGGCGCAGGTCGATCCCTCAGGAGAAGTCGACGCCCTGGGCCAGGGGCAGCTCGTGGGAGTAGTTGACCGTGTTGGTCGCCCGTCGCATGTAGGCCCGCCAGGCGTCCGACCCGGACTCGCGACCACCGCCGGTGCTCTTCTCGCCGCCGAACGCACCCCCGATCTCGGCTCCCGAGGTCCCGATGTTGACGTTGACGATCCCGCAGTCGGAGCCGTCCGCGGCCATGAACAGCTCCGCCTCCCGCTGGTCGGAGGTGAAGATGCTGGACGACAGGCCCTGCGGCACCCCGTTGTGCAGGGTGACCGCCTCGGCGAAGTCCCGGTAGGTCAACACGTAGAGGATCGGCGCGAAGGTCTCGCGCCGGACCACCGCGGTCTGGGCGGGCATCCGGACCAGGGCCGGGCGGGCGTAGAAGGCCGCGCCGGCCCTGTCCGCGTCGTCGCCCTCCCCCGCCGCCTCGCCCACGGCGACGCGCTCGCCGCCGACGACGACCTGGCCGCCGTCGGCCCGGGCCTGCTCGAGGGCGGCGGTCATGGCGGCGTACGAGCGGGCGTTGATCAGTGGGCCGACCAGGGTGCCGGTGGCGAAGGGGTCACCGATGGGGAGCTTCGCGTACGCCGCCGCCAGCCGCTCGACCAGCCCGTCGACCACCGACTCGTGCACGATCAGCCGCCGCAGGGTGGTGCACCGCTGCCCGGCCGTCCCCGCGGCGGAGAAGACGATGCCGCGGACGGCGAGCTCCAGGTCGGCTGAGGGGGTCACGACGGCCGCGTTGTTGCCGCCGAGCTCGAGGATGCTGCGGCCGTAGCGGGCCGCGACCCGCGGGCCCACCTCGGCCCCCATCCGCTCCGACCCGGTGGCCGAGAGGACCGGGACCAGCGGGCTGTCGACCAGCGGCGAGGCCCCCGCGACGTCGGTCACGACGACCGCGTTCAGGTGGGCCGGGGCGCCGACGTCGGCGGCCGCCCGGTCCAGCAGGGCGGCCGAGGCCAGCGCGACCAGCGGCGTGGTCTCCGACGGCTTCCAGACCACGGTGTCGCCGCAGACCAGCGCGAGGGCGGTGTTCCAGGCCCAGACGGCGGCCGGGAAGTTGAAGGCCGAGATGACCGCGACCACCCCGACCGGGTGCCAGGTCTCCATCAGCCGGTGGCCGGGCCGCTCCGAGGGCATGGTGCGCCCGTCGAGCTGGCGCGAGAGCCCGACGGCGAAGTCGCAGATGTCGATCATCTCCTGCACCTCGCCCAGCGCCTCGGAGGTGATCTTGCCGACCTCGACCCCGATCAGGTCGGCCAGGTCGGTCTTGTGCTCGGTGAGCAGCTGGCCGAGGCGTTTGACCAGGGCGCCGCGGACCGGCGCCGGCACCGTACGCCAGGTCAGGAACGCCTTGTGGGCGCGGGCGACCGCCGCCTCGACGTCGCTGGGTCCAGCCATGGTCAGCTCGGCCACGACCCCGCCGGTCACCGGGGACCGGACCGCGAGCGGGGTGGTGCCGGGCAGCGCCGTCGGGTCGGCCCCGCACCGCGCCAGGGCGGCGGCGGCCCGCTCCCGGAGCTCGGCCGTGCGGGGGCTGGCGACGGGTCGGTCGCGGTCGGGCGCAGCGAGGGGGTGGCCTTCGGTCGGGCTGGTCATCGCGGGTCGGTTCCGTTCTGTGGTGAGGCGTGCAGTGGTGAGGCGTGCAGTAGCGAGGCGTGCAGTGGTGAGGCGTGCAGTGGTGAGGCGCGCGGTCGTGAGGGCGTGCCGGAGGGGGCAGGGGGGGTGCTGGGCGCGGGCATCAGATGATCCCCAGCTCGGTGCGGACGGCGGGGCGGGCGAAGCGGGCGACGTCGAAGGCCGAGACGTCCACCACCGGGTCGCAGCCCAGATAGAGATCCCGGAGGCACTCCCCCACGGCCGGGCCCTGCAGGAACCCGTGGCCGGAGAAGCCGTTGGCGTAGAGGAAGCGGAAGCCGGCGTCGGCCTCACCGACCAGGGCGTTGCAGTCCGGGGTCATCTCGTAGAGGCCGGCCCAGCCGGAGCTGATCGGGAGCTCGGCGACCGCGGGGGCGAACGTCCGGAGCGCGGCGCGGAGGTCGCCGTGCCAGTCGGTGCTCACGCTGCGGTCGTAGCCGGCGGCCTGCGCCGGATCGGCCCAGCCGAGCAGCAGACCGCCGTCCTCGGCGCAGTGGAAGTAGGCCGTGGTCGAGTAGTCGATGGTGAACGGCACCGGGACCGGGCGCGGGGTCAGCGGCGGGGTGAAGGCGATCTGGCGGCGCAGCGGCGTGACCGGCAGCTCGACCCCGGCCCAGCGTCCGACCTCGCCCGACCAGGCTCCGGCGGTGCAGACCACGGCCGGCGTCTCGTAGACCGTTCCGTCCGCGATCTCCACCAGGGCTCGTCCTCCCACTGCGGTCAGGCCGACGACGGGGGTGCCGGTGCGGATCTCGGCCCCGAGTGCGGTGGCGGCGGCCGCGTAGCCGGCCACGACCGAGGCCGGGCGGGCGAACCCGTCGGTCGGTGACCAGGCCGCCGCGACCAGGTTGTCCCCGGCGAGTGCGGGGCAGCGCTCGACGGCCTCAGCCGCGGAGATCAGGCGGCTCGGCACCCCGAGGTCGTTCTGGACGGCGATGCTGGCCTCGAACCGGGGCAGGTCGTCGGGGTCGCGTACGGCGAAGAGATATCCCACCTGCTGCAGCCCGATGTCGACCCCGACCTCCTCGGGAAAGCGACGGAAGGCCTCGAGGCTGCGCTGACCGAGGGCGATGTTGGTCGGGTCGGAGAAGTAGGCGCGCACCCCACCGAGCGGCTTGCCCGAGGACCCGCTGGCCAGCTCGCCCCGCTCCAGCAGGGTGACCCCGACCCCGGCCCGTGCGAGCTGGTACGCCGTGGCCGTCCCCATGATCCCGCCGCCGACGATCACGACATCACGGCGTACGGTGTTGCTGCGCCCCATGCCGCACCCCTTCAACTTCTGGTCGCTCTCCCCGCCTCCGACCCGCAATCGTGCGGTCGGGCGGCGGTGTGCAGCAACAATCTATCGACTACCCGCACCGACCCGCCCGTCGGAGCGTCAGGAGACCGCCGATGGCTTCCGTCAGCACCACCGAGCTGCGGGCCCGGTTCGCCCGGACCCTGTCGAGACTCTACGGCCGGGAGGTGCCGGCCTACACGACCCTGGTCGAGGTGGCGCACCAGGTGAACGCCGACGTGGCCGCCCGGCTGGGGGCCGGGGCGGAGCGGCTGGGGAGCCTGGACCGGGTCACCGCGGAGCGGCACGGCGCGATCCGGGTCGGGACCCCCACCGAGATGGCCCAGGTGGCGCGGGTCTTCGGCGCACTGGGGATGCAGCCGTGCGGGTTCTACGACCTCCGCGACGCCTCGACCAGTTCGGTGCCGGTGGTCTCGACGGCGTTCCGGCCCACCGACCCCGACGAGCTGGCCCTGAACCCGTTCCGGGTCTTCACCTCCCTGCTGGCGACCAGCGACCGACGGTTCTTCTCCGCCGAGCTGTCCGGGCGGTTGGAGTCCTTCCTGGCGGCCCGCGAGCTGTTCTCGCCCCGGCTGCTCGAGCTGGCCGACCGGGCCGGGGCCGGGGGTGGGCTGGCGGAGGCCGACGCGACGGAGTTCCTGGAGCGCGCCGCCGGGTCCTTCGCCCTCTCCACCGAGCCGATCGACCGGGCCTGGTACGAGGAGCTCGCCCAGATCTCCGCCGTCGCCGCCGACATCGGAGGGGTCCGCTCCACCCACATCAACCACCTCACCCCGCGGGTGCTGGACATCGACGCCCTGTACGCCGCGATGTCGGCCCGGGGCATCGCCATGATCGACGCCATCCAGGGTCCGCCCCGGTGGTCGGGACCCGACGTGCTGCTCCGGCAGACCTCGTTCCGGGCCCTGGCCGAGCCGCGTCGCTTCGCCGAGGCCGACGGGACGATCAGCGAGGGCACCCTGCGGGTCCGCTTCGGAGAGGTCGAGGCCCGCGGCATCGCCCTGACCCCGGCCGGCCGGGCCCGGTACGACGCCGGAATGGCGGCCCTGGACGAGGCGGGGGCGGCGTACGACTCCGAGGCGGCGGCCGAGATTTGGGGTCGGCATCTGCCCCGGACCGAGACCGAGCTCTTCGACCAGGGTCTCGGTGTCTACACCGTCCACACGGTCGCGGACCGCCCCAGCGTCGGGCCGGCCCCGCAGGTGAGTGTGACCGAGCTGGTCCGGCAGGGCTGGCTGCGGACCGAGCCGGTGGTCTACGAGGACTTCCTGCCCCGGTCGGCGGCCGGCATCTTCCAGTCCAACCTGACCGAGACCGGGACCAAGGACGCCAGCCTGAGCGGGGCGGACCTGGACGAGGACTGGCTGGCCGGGGTGCTGGGCCGGGAGCTGCACGACCCGTACGACCTGTACGCCGCCCAGCACGAGGCGAGCGTGCGGCGGGCCCTGGTCGACCTCGGGCTGGCGCACCCGTAGGCGTCCGGACAGCAAGAGAGTCGGTACCTAGCCTGCTCGGGGGTTCAGGTTAGGTACCGACTACACCTCTCATATCGCTCGCCGCGGGCGACGTGTTACGTGAGGTGCGTCACGTTCCGCGACGCCCCCGGCCCAGCCGGTACCCTGACCCGGTTATGAATTTCAACGGGCTGACCTTCAGCCGACCACGCATCCTGGCCGTCGCGGGAGCCGTCCTGCTCGTGGTGGTCGGCAGCGTGCTGCCCTACCTCCGGCTGGACTACATCGACTACACCGTCCAGCTGACGCACTTCCACGCCTCGCTGTTCCCCTCCGCCACCTTCGTCCGCGGCGTCGACCCGGTCTGGCTGCCGTCCTACTCACCCGGCCCCCAGTACGGCCGGCTGCAGCTGGCGCTCAACGTGTTCAACCTCGGACCCTCGTTCCACCAGATCGGGGCCGTCGTCGCGGTGCTGACGCTGGCCTGCCTGTTCCAGGACGAGATCAACAAGTTCTTCTGGTGGCCTTTGCACCTCGCCGGCTGGCTGCTGGCGATCGCCGTGCTGCCCCTGGTCGTCGGGCTGGTCCTGCTGCGCCAGGCCGATGTGACCGTGGGCATCGACCCCGGTTTCGTTCCCCTCACCCTCGCCGGGATCCTGGTCCTCTGGGCCACCTTCCGGTCGCACAAGCGGATCG
This sequence comes from Friedmanniella sp., assembly GCA_025964935.1. Taxonomy (GTDB): domain Bacteria; phylum Actinomycetota; class Actinomycetes; order Propionibacteriales; family Propionibacteriaceae; genus Microlunatus. The sequence goes on from JAOPXW010000286.1 coordinate 6,966, forward strand.
ACACGTACGCGAGCATCTGAGGGACGCGGCGGTCGTGCGCAAGACCACGGCGGCGAGAACTCGAGACGCATGACCGCCCGTCGGACGGTCGGCTGGTGCACGAGATCCAGCCCGGCGGCCGCGAAGACGTGGGGCGTGGTCGCCCTCGGGCTGCTTCCGGCCCAGGACCTCGGCCGAGGGCCGCATCGTTGCGCCGGCGACCCGCTCAGTGCTGCATGTCGGTGAAGCGGGAGTAGTGGCCCTGGAAGGCGACGGTGATCGTCTTGGTGGGCCCGTTCCGGTGCTTGGCCACGTCGATGTCGGCCTCACCGGCCCGCTCGGACTCCTTGTCGTGGATGTCGGGCCGGTTGAGCAGAATCACCATGTCGGCGTCCTGCTCCAGCGACCCGGACTCGCGCAGGTCCGACAACATGGGCTTCTTGTCCGTCCGCTGCTCGGGGCCACGGTTGAGCTGGGAGAGGGCGACCACGGGGACGTCGAGCTCCTTGGCCAGCAGCTTCAGCTGACGGGAGAACTCCGACACCTCGAGCTGGCGCGACTCGACCTTCTTGCCCGAGGTCATCAGCTGGATGTAGTCGATGACCACGAGCTTGAGGTCGTGGCGCTGCTTGAGCCGCCGCGCCTTGGCCCGGATCTCCATCATGGTCAGGTTGGGGGAGTCGTCGATGTACATCGGGGCCTCCGAGACCTGGCCCATCTTGGTCGCGACCCGGCTCCAGTCGTCGTCGCTCATCCGACCACCGCGGATGTGGCCGAGGGGGATGCTCGCCTCGGCCGAGAGCAGCCGCATGGTGATCTCGATCTGGCTCATCTCGAGGCTGAAGATGACCGAGGCCAGCCCGTTCTTGATCGAGGCCGACCGGGCCAGGTCGAGGGCCAGCGTCGACTTCCCCATCCCGGGTCGGGCCGCGACGATGATCATCTGGCCCCCGTGCAGCCCGTTGGTCAGCTCGTCCAGCTCGGCGAAGCCGGTCGGCACCCCGGCCAGCCCGCCGCCCCGGGAGGAGATGGCCTCCATCTCGTCCAGGGTCGGCTGCATCAGCTCGGAGAGGGGCTTGTAGTCCTCCGCCGCCCGCCGTTCGGTGACCGAGTAGACCTCGGCCTGGGCCCGGTCGACGATCGCGTCCACGTCACCCTCGGCGGCGTACGACATCTGGCCGATCCGGACCGAGGCGTCCACCAGCCGCCGCAGGATGGCCTTCTCCCGGACGATCTCGGCGTAGTAGCCGGCGTTGGCCGCCACCGGCACGCTGGCCAGCAGCGTGTGCAGGTACGGCGCCCCGCCGAGACGCATCAGCTCGCCGCGCTTGCTCAGCTCCGCCGACACGGTGATGGCGTCGGCGGGCTCGCCCCGGCCGTACAGATCGAGGATCGCCTCGTAGACCTGCTCGTGCGCCGGCCGGTAGAAGTCGACCCCGCGCAGCGCCTCGACGACGTCGGCGATCGCGTCCTTGCTCATCAGCATCGCCCCGAGCACGCACTGCTCGGCGTCCATGTCCTGGGGAGGCGTCCGGTCGGGGGTCCGCGGAGCCTCGCCCCGGTAGGGGGCCATCACCTCGGCGAGACTCACGCGTGCTCCTCTGGTCCTGGTCGAACGGTGGCGGATGCCGCTCTCGCGACTCCATGGGGGAAGGCTAGGGGCCGCCACTGACACCCCCCGATGTCTGGCCGTGAACCCCTGGTCTGGGACACCGTACGCCCCCGCCGCCCGGGCGCGAAGTGCGTTATCCACAGGCTCTGTGGATAACCGGGTCGGGTCTGTGGGAGACACGCATCCCCGTTGTGCAGAGGTTGGGGACAACCCTGGGGACAAGCAGCTGCCCCGAGCGGGATGATGCTTCTGACCAGGTGAGATACCCGTTTTCCGCGGTGGACGGAGGATGAATGGGAGATTCTTTTTCAACACCCCGACGGCTCGGGACGGGGTTGACAAACGGCCCCCAGGCTCGGCTTGCACAGTTCCCCTGTTGAAAACTACCGTCGTCTGGGGATAAGTCGTCGGGTCGCCACGGGCCCTCCCCTGACCAGAGCGCGGTTGCCTCCTGCCTTACCCTAGGGGGGTACAGTAACGACAGGAGCCCCCGTGACCGACGAGAGCAGCCACTACGGCTACATCAGCAACAAGGACGACTACCTGCGGCGCCTTCGCCGGATCGAGGGCCAGGCCCGCGGTCTGCAGAAGATGGTGGAGGACGAGAAGTACTGCATCGACATCCTGACCCAGGTCTCGGCCATGACCAGCGCCCTCCAGTCGGTGGCCCTGGGCCTGCTCGACGAGCACCTCGGCCACTGCGTCCTGCACGCCGCCCAGCAGGGCGGTCCCGAAGCCGACGAGAAGATCAAGGAGGCGTCCGCGGCCATCGCACGCCTCGTCCGTTCCTGACCTCACGACCACCGAAGGAGACGACATGACCACCACCAGCTACACGGTGACCGGCATGACCTGCCAGCACTGCGTGAACGCCGTGACCGAGGAGGTCAGCGCCATCCCCGGGGTGACCGACGTACGCGTCGACCTCGCCGCCGGCTCGCTCGTCCTCACCAGCCCGACCCCCGTCGACCGCGTCCAGGTCGCCGCCGCGGTCGACGAGGCCGGGTACGCCCTCGCCGACTGAACCGGCCGCTGCTCCCCCTGTCCCGAAGGTCGCCCGATGAGCCTCGACTCCCAGCCCCGCCCCGTCGCCTCGCACGCCGTGCAGCTCGACGTCTCCGGCATGACCTGCGCCTCGTGCGCGGCCCGGATCGAGAAGAAGCTGAACCGGATGGACGGCGTCCGGGCGACGGTGAACTACGCCACCGAGAGGGCCAGCGTCCGGTTCGGCGACGAGGTCACCCCCGACCAGCTCATCGCCACCATCGAGAAGACGGGCTACGGAGCCACCTTGCCGGCAGAGCCCGTGGCCGACCCGGACGCGGAGGCCCGCAGCCTCCGTCGCCGGGTCGTGACCGCCGCCGCCCTGACCGTGCCGGTCGTCGCGCTGGCGATGGTCCCGGCCTGGCAGTTCCCCGGCTGGCAGTGGGTGTCGCTGCTCCTGACCGTGCCCGTCGTCGGCTGGGCCGGCTGGCCCTTCCACCGCGCGGCGGTGTTGAACCTGCGGCACGGCACCGCCACCATGGACACCCTCATCTCGGTCGGCACCCTGGCTGCCACGGGCTGGTCGCTCTATGCGCTGCTGTTCGGTCCCGCCGGGGAGATCGGCTTCCGGCACGGCTTCGAGCTGCAGCTGATGCGGCACGACGGCGGCGCCAACCTCTATCTCGAGTCCGCCGCCGGGATCACCACGTTCCTGCTGCTCGGTCGACTGGCCGAGGCCCGGGCCAAACGACGCTCCGGGGCCGCGCTGCGGGCACTGCTCAACCTCACCCCGACGGTGGTCTCGGTGCTGCGCGACGGGGTCGAGTCCGAAGTCCCGGCCCGCACCCTGCGGGTCGGCGACCGGTTCGTGGTCCGGCCGGGGGAGCGGGTGGCCACCGACGGGGTCGTGGTGTCCGGCCGGACCGCCCTGGACGCCTCCACCGTCACCGGTGAGTCGGTGCCCGTCGACGTCGGTCCCGGTGACCAGGTCGTCGGGGGCTGCGTCGTCGCCGACGGCCGCCTGGTCGTCGAGGCCACCCGGGTCGGCGCCGACACCCAGCTGGCCCAGATCGCCCGGATGGTCGAGCAGGCCCAGACGGGCAAGGCCCAGGTCCAGCGGCTCGCCGACCGGGTGTCCGGCATCTTCGTCCCGGTCGTGCTGGTGCTCGCCGTCTCGACCCTCGCCGGCTGGCTGCTGGCCGGGGCGAGTGCCGCGTACGCCGTCAGTGCCGCCGTCGCCGTGGTCATCATCGCCTGCCCGTGTGCCCTCGGACTGGCCACACCGACCGCGCTGATGGTCGGGACCGGCCGCGGCGCCCAGCTCGGCATCCTGATCCAGGGCCCGGAGGTGCTCGAGAGCACCCGGCGGATCGACACCGTTGTGCTGGACAAGACCGGAACGGTCACCACCGGCACGATGTCGGTCGCCGCGGTCACCGCCGCCCCCGGCAGCAGCGAGGCGGACGTGCTGGCCCTGGCCGGGGCCGCGGAGTCCGGGTCCGAGCACCCCATCGCCCGCGCCGTCGCCGACCGCGCCCGTGAACAGACGGCGCCCCTGCCCGCCCACGACTTCCGCAACCACGCCGGCCTCGGCGTGGTGGCCACGGTCGACCACCAGAGCGCCGACCACGTCGTGGTGGTCGGGCGCCCGGAGCTTCTGGAGGGGCAGGGCCTGGAGGTGGGCGCCGAGGTCCTGACCGCGTACGCCACCGAGCAGGCCCGCGGTCGCACCACCGTGATGGTGGGCTGGGACGGGCGGGCCCGTGGCGTCGTCGCGGTCGCCGACACGATCAAGAAGACCTCGGCGGAGGCGGTCGCCGCCCTCCGCCGGCTCGGACTGCGCCCGGTGCTGCTGACCGGGGACCACCGGGCCGGCGCCGAACAGGTCGCCGCCGCAGTCGGGATCGAGGAGGTCATCACCGACGTCCTGCCGGCCGACAAGGTGAGCGAGATCCAGCGGCTGCAGGCCGGCGGGGCCCGGGTGGCCATGGTCGGCGACGGGGTCAACGACGCGGCCGCGCTGGCCCAGTCCGACCTGGGGATCGCCCTGGGCACCGGCACCGACGCCGCCATCGAGGCCAGCGACCTGACCCTGGTCCGCGGCGACCTGCGGGTGGCGGCGGACGCCATCCGGCTGTCGCGGGCCACCCTGCGCACGATCAAGGTCAACCTGTTCTGGGCCTTCGCCTACAACGTGGCCGCCATCCCGCTCGCCGCCGCCGGCTTCCTCAACCCGATGTTCGCCGGGGCCGCCATGGCCCTCAGCTCGGTCTTCGTGGTCACCAACAGCCTCCGGCTGCGCCGCTTCCGCTCCGGCTTCTGAGACTCCCCCTGGAAACGCGACGCCAGTGGCGGCGTCCGTCGCGCCGCACGCTCACGACGAGCGACGCCGCGCGACTGGTGTCGCTTCTTCAGGGCGGTGAGGCCTGGTCTGGTGTTCGCGGGGGGTTCATCACGCTGTTCCCGGGTGGCTGCCTGCGACTGGGAGAAAGGGTCGAAGGCCGAGATCGGCCTCGGCCCCTCCCCTAGGAGTCCCCCGTGAGCTCACTTCCCCCAGAGAGCCCTCCCCGCCTCAACCCCCCGCCCGTGAACCCCCAGCGTCTCCACCACCGGCCCCTCGACCGGCGACGGTTCCTCGGCCTCGGTGGTGCGGCCGCCGTCCTGCTGGGGACCGGCGCCTGGAGCGCCGGCGGCGCCTTCGCAGTGTCGCGGCGGTTCGCGAACCCCTTCACCCTCGGGGTGGGGTCCGGTGACCCGACACCCGACGGGGTGGTGCTATGGACCCGGCTGGCCCCCGTCCCGTACGCCCCCGACGGCCACGCCGGTCTGCCGGACCGCCCGGTTCGGGTGGAGTTCGAGGTGGCCGAGGACGAGGGCTTCGCGCGTGTGGTCCGCCGCAGCAGCGTCCTGGCCGTCCCGACGCTGAACCACGCCGTCCACCCCGAGGTCCGCGGGCTGCGCCCGGCGCGGCCGTACTGGTACCGGTTCCGGGTCGGCGAGCACCTCTCCGCGACCGGGCGCACTCGGACGGCGCCCGCGCCGGGCACGGAGCCGGCCTCGCTCCGGCTGGCCTTCGCGTCCTGCCAGTCCTGGGGCGACGGCCACTTCACCGCGTACGACCACCTGGCCGAGGAGGACCTCGACCTGGTCGTCCACCTCGGCGACTACCTCTACGAGCAGGGACTGGCGGCCAACAAGCGCGGCGTACGGCTGCCCGCGGTCTTCGACTCCGAGGCCTACAGCCTGGCCCAGTACCGGCTCCGCTACTCCCTCTACAAGAGCGACCCGGCCCTGCAGCGGGCGCACGCGGCCTTCCCGTGGGTGCAGACCATCGACGACCACGAGGTCGAGAACGACTGGGCGGGGGACGTCTCCCAGGTCGACACCGAGCGGGACCAGATCCGGTCGGTGTTCCGCGCCCGGCGCGCCCGCGCCTTCCGGGTTATGTACGAGAACATGCCGTTCCGGCTCGCCCAGCTCCCCTCCGGCTCCCACGTACGGCTGCACCGCCGCCTCCGCTGGGGGACCCTGGCCGACCTGACCATGCTGGACACCCGCCAGTACCGCGACGACCAGCCGTGCGCGGTCTCCCACTCCTCCGCCTGCACCGAGCGACTGGACCCCAACCGGACCATGCTCGGCGGGAAGCAGAAGAAGTGGCTGGTGGACGGGTTCTCGTCCTCGACCGCCCGCTGGCAGCTGATCGGCAACCAGGCCCCGATCGGGCAGACCGACTGGGACCCGTCCCCGACCCAGACCCACGTCTGGCTGGACCCGTGGGACGGCTACGTCGCTGAGCGCAACCAGGTGCTCGGGGAGGCGCAGCGGCGCGGGGAGCGCAACCTTGTCGTGCTGACCGGGGACCGGCACCAGAACTACGCCTGGGACCTGAAGGCCGACTACGCCGATCCAGGCTCGGCGACGGTGGGGACCGAGCTCGTCGGGACCTCCATCACCAGCGGCGGGGACGGCGCGGACCTGACCGACCAGGGCCGCGACTTTCTGGCCGCCAACCCGCATCTCCGCTTCTTCAACAACCAGCGCGGGTACGGCCGGCTGACCGTCACCCCGACCGAGTGCCGCAACGACTTCCGGGTCCTGCCGTACGTCTCCCGGCCGGGTGCCCCCATCAGCACCCGGGTCAGTGCCGTGGTCACCGACGGACGGCCGGGGGTGCAGCTGGACTAGGCCGGACGCGGCGGCGACCGCCTGCCGCCGCTTGGCTCAGGTCAGGCGATGGCGGCCGGGGTGGGCCGTCGCCGGATGCTGAGCGAGACGACCGCCGCGACCACGCACAGCCCCGCCGCCCCGAACCAGGCCAGGGTGTACTGCCCCGTCGCGTCGCGGATGGCCCCGGCGGCGAAGGAGGCGATGGCGGCCCCGATCTGGTGGGAGGCGAACACCCAGCCGAAGACGATGGTGCCCGAGGCGCCGAACGCCTCCCGGCAGAGAGCGACGGTCGGTGGCACCGTGGCGACCCAGTCCAGGCCGTAGATGATGATGAAGACCAGCATGGGCGGGCGGACCGTCGGGCCCAGCAGCCACGGCAGCACGAGCAGTCCGACCCCGCGGAAGGTGTAGTAGCCGACCAGCAGTAGCCGCGGGTTGACCTTGTCGGTCAGGGCGCCCGAGACGATGGTCCCGGCCACGTCGAAGATCCCGACCAGCGCGAGCAGCCCGGCCGCCGTGGTCTCCGCCATGCCGTGGTCGTGGGCCGAGGGGATGAAGTGGGTCCCGACCAGGCCGTTCGTGGTCGCCCCGCAGATGGCGAAACCTCCGGCCAGGGCCCAGAAGGTGGGGGTCCGGGCCGCCTCCCGCAGCACCCGCAGGGCCCGCCGTGCCGCACCGCGGGGGTCCGGCCGCGGCAGGTCGGGCACGTCGGCCGGGGCCCCGTACGCCCGGACGCCCCGGTCGGCCGGGTAGTTGCGCATCACGACCAGCACCAGCGGGATGACCAGCAGCGCCGCGGCCGTGGTGACCAGGGACGCAGCCCGCCAGGAGACGCCCTGGACCAGCGCGGCCATCACGGGCAGGAAGACCAGCTGGCCGGCGGCCCCGGCCGCGGTGAGGATGCCCATGACCAGACCGCGGCGGGCGACGAACCAGCGGTTCGCGACGGTGGCGGCGAAGACCATGGCCATCGACCCGGTCCCGACGCCGACCAGCAGGCCCCAGGTCAGCATCAGCTGCCAGCCGTACTGGACGAAGACGGTGAGGCCGCTGCCGGCCGCTACGAGCAGGAGGGCCAGGGCGACGACCCGACGGATGCCGAACCGGTCCATCAGCGCCGCCGCGAACGGCGCCATCAGCCCGAACAGGACGAGGTTGAGGCTGACCGCCGCCGACATCAGGCTCCGGGACCAGCCGAACTCCTGCTCGAGCGGGACCATGAGCACCCCGGGCGCGGACCGGAAACCGGCCGCACCGAGCAGGGCCACGAACGCGACGGCGGCCACCCACCAGGCCGGGTGCAGGCGCCGGCCAGCGCGGGGCCGGGTGGTCTCAGGCCGGGTGATGAGGTCCATGCAGAGGCCTTCCGCGATGCGAGGCAGGCTTATGGTCTGCCGCTGACCGACACGATAGGGGCGGAACGTCGTCGACCCTCAGGGAATTCCCAGGTGGGTGCGACCCGGCGATGCCTCCCTCCCGGCCTCGCCCTCGGGAGGACCCCGCCCTGCCGGTCACCCGCCCCCGTTGCCCTACCCCGGGTGCGGCACCGAGTAGCGCAGGGTGACGAACGTCCGCCCGTACGCGGCCACCTCCTCGAGCTCCAGGGGCGGGGTGACCAAGCGACGCGGGAGCAGGGGCGCGCCGGATCCGAGGACCACAGGAGCGACGCCCAGAATGACCTCGTCCAGCAGCCCCAGGTCGGCGAACTGGCCGACCAGGTCGCCCCCGCCGACCAGCCACACGTTCTTGCCCGCCGCCGCCTCGACCATCGCGGCGTGCACGGGGGCGACGTCGCCCCGAACGAAACGGATGTCCGGCCCGTCCACCCGAGGGAGATCCCGGCTGCTGAAAACCCAGGTCGGGAGCTCGTACTCCCATCGCGACGGGTCCTCCAGGAAGCCGGTGTGCTGGGCGAGCCACTCGTACGTCGTGGACCCCATGGCCAAGGCTCCGACCTCGGCGATGAAGCGCGGGTAGTCCTCGCTCATGCCCTCGGTCTCGCCGAACTGGAACAGCCACTGCAGCGAGTTGTCGGCGTCGGCGATGAAACCGTCGATGCTGGTGGCGGTGTAGTACTGCGTCTTCATAGCAAGATGCTCCCCCTGTGGACTGACAGAACTCTGGCGATCGACGGTCAGGCTGTCCGGGCCCGGACGCGGCCCTCCATCACCTCCTGCAGAGCGGCGATGGTCTCGTCCGCCAGGTCGACACCGAGGCTGCGAGCCTGGGCCGCGAGCTGCAGGGTCAGCCGCTCCGCCGCCGCCCCGTTCCCGGCGCGATGCTCCGTACGGACCCGGGCCAGGAGCAGCAGCTCGTCCCCCGGCGCGGCCACCAGGGCCCGGGAGGCCGCCCACCGAGCCAGGTCGAGGTCGCCGGCTTCCAAGCCGCGGCGGGCCAGCTCGACCCCGAGGTCCCGCAGGCACGAGATCATGTCGGTCCTGAGCTCCTCGGCCCAGTACCACTGACCGGGGGCGGCGTCCGCGAGCGGAGCGCCCCGGACCAGGCCCAGGGCGGCCTGGAGTGCGTCGGTGGCCGCCCGGTTGATCCCACCTGCCGTCAAGATCTGCACCTGTTGCCAGTCGGAGCTCACACTCGGGTGCAGGCGGATCTTTCCGGTGTAGGCGTCCGGCAGATAAGGCTCTCCGTCGGGACTCTCGCCCAGCCAGGTCCGGAGCCGGCTCATGTTGGACCGGCGGGTGCCCTCGGCGACGATCAAGGCGTTGGCCATGGCCGGGGACGTCGTCTGCGGGTGCTCGAGCAACCAGGCGCAGTACTCCAGACACTGCCGGGCTGCTCGGGACGGCGGCGGACCGGCGGCTCCCACAAGCTCGACCGGTCCGATCAGCCTCAGAACCGGCCCCGAGATCGACTCCGGCGATACGGCCGACGGCTCGAACCTCATGTCCACCTCCTCCCCCTCCGGCTCTGATTCATCCCACCCCCCAAATCGTCGACCGATCACGGGCTGGTCGTCGGGGGGTCGGTCGGGGACGGCGGTGAGCTCGGCCCACCAGGGCGCGCTCGTGGTCTCGGCGCTCCCTGTGACCTCGAGCAGCTCGACGACCGCGGCTCGTTCGGGGAGGCTCAAGATCTGGGGCGTGATACGGACCGGGGGCGACGGTGGCCCTGAACCCTGGGCGGACTGCGCGAACCACGCGTGCCCGATGTCGGGATCGTCAGGATCGTCAGGATCGTCGGAATCGCCGAGGTCGTCGGGGGCCGAGGTGGTGAGGCTGTAGGGGGCTGCCATGAGCGGGTCGCAGACGACGGCGGCCAGCGGGAGGCACCGGTCTCCGCTGGTCAGGGCGAGAAGCCGCGACCGCTGGGCCCCAGTCAGGGGCTCCGCGACGAGGACGACGTGGGGCGCCCAGGAATCGCCCAGCTCGGCGTCGAGCCGTCGCTGCGCCGCCGAGGCCGCGGCGGGCTCGATCGGATGCTCCGAGGCCCAGCGCTCGAGGCGGTCGAGAACCCGGTCCAGACTGTCCGCCCGGCTGACGTTGGGGTGGTCCAGTGCGGCCACGAGCCCGCCTGTCGGCCCGACCACCGTCAGGGTCATCTCCTCGGCCCACGGCGCAAAGGCCAGCTCCAAGCCGAGGGCGGCCAGCACGCCGACCCCCACGGCTGGGTCGGCGCCGGCCACGCGGAGCAGCCCGAGGCCCTCAAGATCGACCACGAGCAGCCGCCCCTCGATGTCGTGGCCCAGCGTGACGAGCGCCGGCCACGGCCGTGGGGTCTCGCCGAGACCCGGTACTGAGCTCAGGTAATGCACGTCCATGTTGTTCAGGCGCCAGACCGGACCCTCGGAGGTGAAGCCCACCGGCGGGTCGGGGACGGCCTCGTTCCACCACAGCTCGACTTGGTCCTCTGAGACGGTGGCCCACCGAAGAGCGGGCAGGGGGCGGTTGTGGGTCAGGCAGTGAGCTGCCGCCGCCCTGGTGGCCCGGTCCAAGGCCCGCAGACCGAGCGGCTGGGCCCGCCGGACGGCCGCGGCTGTCACCGGCTGCAGCTGTGGTCCAGCCGCGGGGAGGCGTCGACCGACAGGGCGGGCCTGCAGCTGGCGGCGACGCCGGAGACGCAACCCCGCGACGAGTCCGGAGGCCAACAGGCCGCCCACCGAGGACAGGGGCAGCAGCCAGGCCGGCTCCGCGGAGGACGCCCGTGACGGTGCGACGGCGGTCGAAGGCGGCCCCGCGGTGGTCGGGCCGCCAGCCTGGCCCCCGGCTGCGCGTCCTTCCGCGGGAGCGGGGTCGCCGGCAGACACGCCCCCCGGTGCCGGGGCGTGGGCGCGCCCGCCCCCGGACGTCCAGTCACCGGCCGTCGGGACTCCGGTGGCCCGATGACCGGTCGCCGGGGGGCGGGGGTTCTCGGGTCCGGCCGCGGGTGAGGTCGCGGCGCTGGGGGTAGAGCCTCCGCCACCGGCAGCCTCACCGGTCTGACTTCGGTTGCCCTCGGAGCGTCCCGCCGACGGGTCACGGGGCACCGCGGAAGGAGACCCGGCCTGCAGCCCACCTTCGGGCGAGGGCGGGCCCCGGTGCTCGACCCGTGGCGACCCGCCGCGGTCGGCAGTGGCCCGGGAGTGCTGCTGCGGGGAGGGCAGTCGTAGCTCCAGGCCGACCGGGAGCTCGTCCGGGTCGGTCAGCAGGCTGCGGTTGAGGTGCCAGAGCTCGGGCCAGCGGTCGACGTCACCCAGAAAATGTCCCGCGAGCGAGGACAGGCTGTCCCCCGCGCGAACCCGCACCCCCGGACCCCCGGCCGGCGCGGAACCGCGGGCGCCCGGAATGAGCAGTTCCCATCCGGGTTCGAGCCGGTCAGGACCGCCGCTGAGACGGGCCGGGTTCGCCGCGGCAATCCGCCGCCATTCCAGGCCGTTGCCGAGGTAGCGGGTCGCCAGGCTCCACAGGTCATCGCCTTCCTGGACCCGGTGGACCAGACCCGGCGACCAGGCCGAGCCGGTGGCCGGCGCTGCGGTCGTCACGACCTCCGCCGGCGGCAGCACGGGACTGACCGAGGGCTCCGGGCGTTCGCCGGCCGGGAACGCAGGCGAGGCTGGCCGGCGGGCTGGCACGAGGGGCTTGTCAGGTTTCTGATCCAGACTGGCTGGCTCCGGAGAAGAAGTCAGCGCTGGCTCGGTCACCGCGGGCCTGGATCCTGTGTGTCGAGCGCCCTCACCCGGTTTCGACTGACCCACCAGGCCCGACAGATCGGCCGTCCCAGCCCCGACGGCCGGCGCGGTCACCAAGGTCAGCGCGGTCAGGACAAGGCCGGCCACGAGCTGCTGGGGTCCGGCCAGGCCGGGCAGCCGGAGGCTGACGCGTTGACCCGAGACCACGGTCGCCACCTGGGCCAGCACGGAGAGGGTGAAGATCAGCCAGGCGCACCAGGCCACAACCAGCAAAACCCCGGCCAGCACGGTGCCGTCGTCAGGTCGGAGCAGGGCACGCCATCCCGCCCGCCCGGCCAGACCCTCCAGACCCAGGCGGGATCCCACCCAGACCAGCGCACCCGGCACCGCCACCAGGCCGGCCAGAAGCACAAGCCAGGCCCCGAGGGCCCGCGCGACCCGGGTCACCGGCCTGCCTTCCTCGGCCCAGCGCCGGACAGCTCTGCTGCCTGATACGGGGAGCTGGCCACCCGGTTGAGCCGGCCGTCCCGCGAGTGACCCTCAGCTCTCACCTTGCGCATCACGCCACCTCTCCTCGGCCACCTCTTCACTGTCTCCTGTGGTGGCTCGGGTTGGGATGTTCTCGTGTTGTCCATCCCCGCACGGTGTTGTCCGCTCACCGCGGGCCTAGGAATAGACGATCTTGAGCATGGCGGCGACGAGGAAGATGAGGCCGAAGATGAGCGCCGGCAACGTCATATAGACCGTCATACCCTCAGCGGCGGCGGAGGCCGCCATCTGCTCGCGGGTCAGGTGGGCGTCTCGCAGCTCGCGCACCCGGGCCCGCAGGGTGCCGGACAGGGCCGCCCCCGTTTCGTCGAGCTGCATGACGTCGGCCAGGTCAGCCAGCTCGGACAGCTCCAGCCGGGTGGCCAGCCGCCGCAGCTCCCCGTACGGCGGCTGCTGCTCGAGCCGGGCTCGCTCGAGAGCCGTCCGCACCTGCACGAACAGCGGTGCCTCGCTCAGCTCCGCCGCACGCTGGAGTGCCTGGGTGGCGGAGGCGTTCGCCAGCCGCTCCAGCGTGACCAGGTCCATGTAGGTCAGCAGGGCCTCCGCCGCACCCCCGCGGGCGGTGGAACGGGCCCGGCGAAGCAGCACGTCCGGGATGAAGAAGCCGACGACGAGCCCAGCCGACGCGGCCACAGCTGGGAGCGAACTGGTGACCCCGACCGCGTACCAGAGGAGGAACCCGAGCAGGCCCGGAAGGACGGCACCGATCACGGCCATCACCACCTTGTCCGCGTAGAACTCGGCGATGGTCTTGTCCTGCAGGTCCAGCGCCTGCCGCTGGCGGTCGGTCAGGCGGACCGGCGACACACGGTAGAGACGGGCACCCAGCCGTTCCGAGCGGGTGGTCAGCGGCCCGAGGTCCGCCGGCCGTTCCGCCGGAGCGGAGTCGGCTGAGAGGTGTTGCAACGCGGCGTCGAGGCGAGGGGCGCCCGGTACGAGCGCGAGCACGAAGCAGAGAAGCGCTCCGGTCGCCAGCACCCCGACCAGAAGCGCCGCCGCCGGCGTCATCTGGGGACGCCGACCAGGATCCGGGCCCGGGGCCGCTGGCGGGCCTTCTGCCGCATGAGCAGCAGGGACCCGGCGTACAGGAACCCGAGGACGCCGAGCACCAGCTGACCGACGGGGGTGCGGTACGGCGCGAAGAACTGCGGCGACAGCGCGAAGACCACCGCGAGGGTGCCCAGGGAGATGACGGTCACCTGGCGGACGACCACGTACGGCTTGGACTGCTCGACCTGGATCACCCGCCGCCCCTTCAGCTGGGCCTGGATGGAGTCGGCCAGGGCGTGCAGCGTCACGGAGGCCCCGTCGGCGCCGCGCTGGCTGGCCAGGATCAGGGCGGCGACCACGCCGTCGGTGTCCGGGGAGTCCAGTGCGTCGGCGAAACGGAGCAGGGCGTCCCGCGTCGGCCACCGGTTGTTCAGCCGGGCGACAAGAACGGCGACCTCCTCCGCGAGCATCGGCGGTGCCGTACGCCTCGAGATCCGGATGGCGTCCGTCACCGACCGGCCGGTGCCGAGGGTGGCGGCCAAGGAACGGACCCACCGGTCCATGGCCTCGAGCAGCTCGACCTCCCGGGGCTTCGGGACGGCCAGCAGGTACGGCAGGCCCAGCGCCAAGGCCGGAGCCAACGGCAGGGCCAGCACCCAGCCGGTGGTCCCGGCCACCGCCAGACCCACCACCAGGCTGGCGGCGAGCAGTGCGTCGCGGCGCCGGCCACGAGCGCCGTCGGGGCGCCTGGTCAGGCGGCTCCAGGCCCCCGCTCGATGCGTGGCCCGCCGAGCCGGCCCGGCCTCGCGCCGTTGCAGGCCCATGACCAGCAGCAAGAGCCCACCGCAGATGAGCAGACCTGCCGCGACGGCAGCGGCACCCGTCATCGCGGCGGTCCCGGCGGGTTGGGGCCGGCGCGGGGCAGCGCCCGCCGGAAGGGCGCGAGTTCGGCGTCGAAGGCAGCGTCGGGGAAGAACCCCGCGGCCTGGTTGGGCGTGCCTGTCGCATGAAAGGTCAGATGGGTGACCGGCCGGCCGCTCTCCACGGCCCGGGTGACCTGACGGATCTCGCTGACGTAGCGGCGCCGCCGCCCGCCTCGCCAGGTGTCGTCGACCAGGGTCACGTGCACCAGCAGCCCGATGTTGTGCGCGATCTGCCGGTAGGCCTCCTCGACGGTGAGGACACCGCCCTGGGCGACCCGGGAGGCCAGCCTGTCCACCGTCGACTCGGCGGAGTGGGAGTGGGTCGTCGACAGGGTGCCGGTGCCCGCCTGCATGGCCTCGAACATGGCCGCTGCCTCGCCCCCGCGCACCTCCCCGACCACCAGCCGGGACAGGTTCTGGCGGAGGGCCTCCGGCATCAGCTCCGAGATGCCGAAGTCCCCCACCCGCGTCCCGCCGGAGGTCTCCCCGTGGCCGACCCGGGCCTGGAGCGCCAGGATGTTCTCACGACCCGGCTGCAGGTGCGTCATCAGCTCGTAGTCGGTCTCCAGGGTCCCGAAGCGCTCGTCGGCCGGGATCGAGCTGATCAGGGCGCGCAGCAGCGTGGTCTTCCCGGCGCCCTGGTCGCCGGAGATGACCATGGACGTCCGCGCCAGGACGGCGGCGTCCAGGAACGCCGCCACCTCGTACGGCAGCATCTCGCTGTCGACCAGATTGGCCAGGGTGACCTCGGTGAGCGTGTGCTGGCGGATGACCACACTCGGCCGGTACGACAGACCGAACCCGATGGCGTGCAGACGGAACCGGTCCCCGAGCGCCAGGGTCATGGTGGGGTGGGTGTCGTCGAAGGGCCGGGACGGCTCGCTGTTCTGCCCGAGGAAGCGGATGGCCTCGACCAGCTCCTCGTCGCTGTCGGCCACCGGAGGCATGCGCTGGCGGCGCCCGTCGCCGAACTGCACCACCACCGAGTCCCCGCCATGGATCTCGATGTTCTCCACGGCCGGCATCTCCAACAGGGGCTGCAGGCGGCCGTACCCGAAGACGGCGTTCTCGACCGCGAGGACATACGCCCGTTCGTGGGCGGGTGACCACAGCTCAGCACCATCCCGGTGCCTGGCCCGGACGTGGTCACCGACGATCCTGGCGATCGCCGACCGACCGAGCAGCAGCCGGTCGTCGCCGGTCAGGGGCTGACCGGTGCCGGCGGCGTGCCGGGTGAGCTGGTCGGTGATCTCCTCCGAGGCCCGGCGCCGCAGCTCGACCACCTGCGCCCAGTCCAGCTCACTCGTGGCGAGAGCTCCCGCGGTCGTCCGCAGCTCCTGGACGGTCAGGGAGGCCTGCCCGGGGCGACCGGGAGCCCGGTGGAGGTCTGAGACGCCGGCTCGGGTGGCGGAGCCGGTCCCGTTCAGCTCGACCAGGACCGGCACCTCGGCCAGTGGCCGGATCTCGGCCTCGCTGACCGCCTCCCCCGTCACGGGGTCTGCACCAGGTTGCGGGAGTGCTCCAGGCTGGCCGCGAGGCTGCTGGCCGCCGAGCGGAGCGACCGAACGAGCGGGCTCTGGTCGAATTTGCGAGCCCGGGGACGGCCGTCGGACAGGTGCTCGGCTGACGAGGGATCCCAGGCCAACTCGGCCACCGGGGGGACACCCAGGGAGCGGCTGATCTCCGGTGCGCCGTACGGCTGACCGGGCCCCACGACCACCAGACCGAGGGAGTCCGAGGACCCGGCAGACCCGGGGAGCTGAGCGCGTAGGGCCGTGAGGTGGACACGGGCCGACATCACGGACCGCAGCTGGGAGCGCAAGAGCAGGCAGGTCAGGGACGCGTGCTCCAGCAGGGGGCTCGGGAGCCCGCTCGCGGTCAGACGGCCACAGTCGACCAGGACGTCGAATCCCAGGTCGCCGAGCCGGTCGAAGGCGGCGGCGAGGTCCTCCCAGACGGCGGCGAAGTGGGAGGCGCTCCCGGCCCGGGTGAAGCCGGGGAGGAACAGCCGCTGGACGTCGCCAGCATCGGTCAGGGGAAGGGACTGGTCCAGGACGACTTCGGGGAGGTAGCGCCGGTCCCGGTGGGCCTCAGCGATGCGAATCAGGCCCTTGCCCTGAGCGGACCGGCCCCCGAGGTACCCGGCCAGGACGGACTGGTGGGCCCCCGGGTCGGTGTCCACCAGCAGGACCGGGCGTGGCCAGCTCAGGGCAAGACCCACCGCAGTCGTGGTGACCCCGGGCGACCCAGAGGTCGATGTGAGCAGCAGGAGCGCCATGGCTAACGACCCGCGTCCCGGACCAGCGCGAGCCGGTCGGCGGCACCCAGCCGGGCGATGACGGGGGCCTGCTGCGCGTCCACGTCCAGATCGACCAGGAGCGAGGTCCCGTCCGCTGCGGGCGTGTGCCCGACGACGCGGGCCAGGTATGTGCGGGCGGCGAGCTCGTCCGCCGCCCCGGTGTCGGCTGCGGGGGCGGGGAGTGCGACCAGTCGAACCGGGGCACCCGGAGGTAGCAGAGCCTCCGGCGCCCGGCCACTGGCCACCTTGAGTCCCACGACGGCCCGGCCCGATCCCGGGATATCGGCGCCGCTCAGAGCCAGCCTGGGTACGGGCGCCCCCGAGGCGAGGTCCAGACCGGCTCGACGACCCACGAGGCCGTCGAGCTCAGCGGCCGACACCGCGCTGCGACCCATGGTCTGCGGAACGGACACCGTCTGCAGGTCCTTCCGCTCGATCAGCTCGCCGCGATAGACGGTCCGGCTCACCGCCACCACCGACACCTCGTCGGCCAGGCGTGCGTAGAGGACCCACGACAGCAACCCACCCAGGCAGAGGGCAAGGACCCCTAGAGCAACCCATCGGGGATGGCGTCGACTGGGTAGACGGGGCGGCGGCGGCAGGGCCTGGCGTCCGGCATCTGACGATGACTCGCCCGCCGCGGGTGGCTTCTTGGCGCTCCGTGACGGCCGACGGAGATCGATGCTCACCGAGACTCCCGGTCCGCAGCCCGGAGCACCGCTGCCGAGGTCGGTCGAGCCGACGGGTGTCCTCGCTGCTCGATCATCGCTGCTGCCCGGTGGCCACGAGATTGGCCGTGGCGGCCCCGCGCCCGGTGACCGACCCGATGCCGACCACGGACAGGAAGAGCGTCTCCTCGGTGGCGCTGGTTCGCACAGTGACCACCCCCGCCGCCACCTGGACCGAACCCTGGACCCCGGGCTGACCGGCCAGATAGGCGCGCGCAGCCAGCACCGCTGCCGGCGCCGGATCCTCACCCGCCAACAGCTCGGTGGCCCCGGCGTTGGCGGCAGCGCGGCTGGCCCCCGCGGCGGCAGACTCGGCCCGGCTGGACGCCGTGACCTTCTGACCGCCGTCGACGACCAGCCCGGTCGTCATGATGAGCGCACCCAGCACAACAAGGACGAAGACGCTCACGGACTGTCCCCGCTCCGATCCGACCGCCGACAAGCTGACGGTGGGCTGGGTCGGCCGGCCCGGCATCATCGGGCCCGATAGGTGTCGAGGGCGCTCGCTCCACGCCCGACCAGCCTGATCGCGCCTGGTGCGCCGGGTAGCAGCAGGTCAGCGAAGCTCAGGTCGCAGGTCACCGCACTGCGCACCGTCGCCGGTTGACCCACAGGCACAGCGAAGGCAGCGGCGTCGACCGAGACCGCGGTCGCCCGGCACTCCAGCCCCTCGGTGGCCAGCGACTGCAGGCCGGCTTGGCGGCCGGCCGGAACAGCCTCGCCGACCGATCGGGCCAGCGAGGCGGCGCGAGCTGCGGACTGCGCGGCCTCGTTGACTGTGGTCCGTGCGAACCAGACGCGGCCGCCGGCCAAGGTCAGGCCCAACATCAGCACCAGGCCAGGCACGAGAAGCGCCAGCTCGACCGTGGCCGAGCCCCGCTCGCCACGGACTCGCTGGCAAGACAGCCGGGTGCTCACGGGGGAGTGACCCGCTCCCGCGGAGACGAAGCCCGCTCACGGAGGCGTCCAAGACCCAGATCGAGGAATCCGGGCGACTCCGCCGAGACCACGACCTCGACCTGGGTGCTGTCTCGGTGCACCTCGACCCGGACCCCGGTCAGCCCACCGGACTCCGCCAGATCCGCCGCCACGTCGCCAGCCTCCGCCACAGTCCCGTAGGTGCCCCGAGCAACATCGACGGCGGCCGTCGCCGACCGTTGCGCCACGTTCCGTCCGTGGACCCAGACCCCCGCCTGAATGATCCCGAGCGTGCTGAGGAGCAGCAGTGGCCAGATCACGGCGAACTGCACGCTCTGACTGAGGCCCCGCTGGTCACGACGCAGCCCAGTCAATTCTTCGGCATGTGGCGGGTGACGTAGGCGGTCAGGAACGTGATGATGCCCAGGGCGATCGCCACCGCCCCGGCCAGCAGGATGGCGTTCTCCGCCGACTGGCTGAGGCCGCGCTCGTCCCGGGTCCGTGGATCCTTGAGCAGCACGATCAGGCCAAGGAGCGACAACGCGTGCTGCTTGAGGTTCATGGGGTTCCTTTCGGTCGGTCCTCCAGCGGAGCTCGACCGCGATGGGCCGGGATCCCTGCAACCGGTGCTGCTCGGAAGCAGACGCTCTCGACTTCCCGTGCCCCGGCCGCTCCGTACGCGCGGGGGACCTGGATCTGCAGCTGGCCCCCGCACCCTGACTGTCTTCTCGCGTCGGGAAGGGGGGACCGACTCGCGAGATAGCAGACGATGCCACGGACCGCGGGGGCGAGGGAAGGGACTGGGTTGGATTTCTTCGTCAAGATTCCGTGGCCCCGCCTCATGCGACATCGGCCAGCACTGCGGAGTGCTGCGCGAGCACCCGGACCGCGCGGCTGCACCGGACCCGGACCGACCCCGGGGTGGTGCCGTGCCGAACGGCGGCCTGCGCCCCGCTGAGTCCCTCGCCGTAGACGCTGACGAGCAGGCCGGCGGTCTCGCTGGTCAGCAGGTTTGCGGCCCGGGCTGCGCTGAGGACTCGCTCGACGGACAGGTGCGCCTCCGCGGGCAGGGGCCCACTGACATCCCGGGCCTCGCTGTCGATCAGGTCGCCCAGCTCCTCAGGCGGCCAGGGCAGGACCTGGACCCGGGATCGGTGGGGCCGCTCGGCGTGCACGGCTTTGAGGGTGTCCAGGGCCAGGTTCGACGCGATATGGAGCGGCCGGGAGGCCAGCGGGTAGCAGCGGATCCGTCCCCACAGGGCGGCCACGTAGTCGTCGACCTCGGCTTGCGCGTCGACCTGGGCCATCCGGACCAGCTTGCCCAACATGGCCTGCAGGACGACCCGTCCGGCCACCACATCCCCGCGGCCTGCCTCAGCGACAAGCGCACCCAGAACCGGGTCCGGACGGGACCGGACCGCATCCAGGACGTCGTCGACCCGGTGACACCCCATCAGGGGGGCGTGGGTCGAAGCCCACCGCTGCACCGCCTCCGAGGTCTGGTCGACGAGGCAGCGCCATTCCCCGTTCAGCTCGTCGACGAGCGCGTAGCGTCTCCGCTCTGGCTCCTGGCGAGCCCGACGGGTGGGGGCCTCAGTTCCGTGTGTCATGAGGCTGACTCTGCCGACCAGGTGTTGCCGGGCGTGTCACCCGGAGCGGCCAGGTGTTGTCACGTCGACGGCGATGTTGTCCGGCGCGTTGGAGTGGTGTCGCCTGACCTCTGAGCCCAGCGAAACCCTCGCTCTCACGGACTCGCGGACCTAGGCTGCCGCCATGTCCGAACCGTTGCGCACCGCCCTCGTGGTGGAGATTCCCGAGGCCGACGCGGCCGTCGGGGGGCTACGCGCCGAGTTGGATCCGTTCGCCACCTTGGGGGTGCCGGCCCACGTCACGATCCTGTTCCCCTTCGCCCCGGCCCCGGTGGTCAGCGGACTCCTCGCGGAAGTGCAGCAGGCGCTCGACGCCGCCGCCGCTTTCACCTGCGAGTTCGTCACCACCCGCTGGTTCGACGATCGCGTGGTCTGGCTGGCCCCCGCCGACCCAGCGCCCTTTCTCGACCTCACGGCACGGATGGCGGCGGCCTTCCCCGCCTACCCGCCCGACGGAGGGATGTTCGCGGAGGTGGTCCCGCACCTGACTGTCGGGGTCGACGCTCCCCTGGCGGCGCTGCAGGAGGCCGAGCGGACCGTGGTGACCCACCTGCCCGTCCGCAGCCGGGTGAGCGCGGTCAGCCTGCTCGTCGAGCAACCCGACCGGCGATGGCGGCGGGCCAGCACGTTCAGGCTGACGGAGCCCGGCAGCACTGAGCGTTCTCACAGGGCCGGGCCCGGCCCCGAGACTAGGGTGCACTCATGAGCTGGTTGAGGTTCCCCCGTGTCCTCGGGATCATCGTGTGCCTCTACCTGGTCGCGATGTCGGTGCTGTTCGGACTCTTCTCCAACCAGAACTACCGGTTCGTCAACCACGCCGCCGAGACCCGGGGCACGGTCGTCGAGCTGGTAGCTCGCGCCCCGGTCGGCTCGACCCGGGGACCCCGCTACGACGACGGCCAAAGTGTCAGCCTCGCGCCCAAGGTGCGCTACGAGGTGGCCGCCACGACGTACGAGTACGTCGCCGCCCACGGCCGCTTCCACCAGCCGCTCCGGGTGGGTGACACGGTCACCGTTCTCTACGACCCAGCCGTCCCGTCGCTGGCCCGGCTCAAGGGCGAGGGGTCCGTCTTGGTGCCGCTCATCACCACCGGCTTCGTCGCGGCCGCCGTGTTGGTCGCCGCCATCCTCTTCCGCACCCGCCGCCGATCTACCTCCCGAGCCCACCCCTCGGTGCAAGAGGCCCGCCGACCTCGCCGTCGAGGCGCGCCCCGCAACCGCGCCCGGGGCGCGTCCGGCAACCGCGCCCGGGGCGCCTCCGACGACCAGGACCCGAACCAGGACGAGGACCAGGACACGGATCAAGACACGGACCAGGACGGTGACCGCCTCCAGGACGCCGACCCGGGCCGCCCCGGTCCCGCGCGGGGGCCGGCCCCGGCAGCATCGAGGGGGTCAACCCGCCTGCGGTGAAATCTCGTCCCGGCCTCGGGTCACGGGAGGCTACGTCGCTGGCCGGTCAGGCGCCCCTTCCTGACACGGCCCTGACTCGGTGGGGGCCGCCGCCCCCCACGAAAGGCGCGGCGCGGTGGCCCACGCGGCCAGCGCCCCGGGGACGGGCAGCCCAGCGCCCGGCTGGCCC
>JAOPXW010000294.1 GCA_025964935.1 Friedmanniella sp.
GTGAGAGGACCCGCAATGAGCGACCGCCTGTACCTGGACCCCCGGGCCAGTGTCGAGGACCGGACCAGCGACCTGCTGAGCCGCATGACCCTGCCCGAGAAGGTCGGGCAGATGCTGCAGCTGGACGCCCGCCAGGACCTGGCTGAGGTGGTCACCGGTCGGCTGGCGGGCTCGATCCTGCACGCGTCGCCGGCGAGGATGCTGGAGGCGCTCGACCTGGTGCGCCGGACCCGGCTGCAGATCCCGCTGCTGACCGCGGACGACTGCATCCACGGGCACTCCTTCTGGCCCGGAGCCACCATCTTCCCCACCCAGCTCGCGATGGCCTGCACCTGGGACCCCGGGCTGGTCGAGTCGGCGGCCCGGGCCGCCGCGGTCGAGATCTCGGCGACCGGTCTGCACTGGACCTTCTCCCCGGTCCTCTGCATCGCCCGCGACCTCCGCTGGGGCCGGGTCAACGAGACGTTCGGTGAGGACCCGTACCTGATCGGCGAGCTCGCGGCCGCGATGGCGGCCGGCTACCAGGGCGACGGGCCGGGCGACCCGACCTCGGTGCTGGCCTGCGCCAAGCACTTCGCCGGCTACTCCGAGACCCAGGGCGGCCGGGACGCCAGCGAGGCCGACATCAGCCGCCGCAAGCTGCGGTCCTGGTTCCTGCCCCCCTTCGAGCGGGTGGCCCGGGCCGGGATCCGGACCTTCATGCTCGGCTACCAGTCGATGGACGGGGTGCCCATCACCGCCAACCGGTGGCTCATCCGTGACGTCCTGAAGGGCGAGTGGGGCTACACCGGTCTTCTGGTCACCGACTGGGACAACGTCGGTCGGATGGTCTGGGAGCAGGCGCTGTTCGGGACTCTGCCGGAGGCCGCCGCCGCTGCGATCAGCGCCGGCAACGACCTGATCATGACGACCCCGGGGTTCTTCGAGGCGGCCCAGGAGGCGGTCGCCGCCGGGCTGGCGGAGGAGTCCGCCGTCGACGAGGCCGTACGCCGGATCCTGCGGGTCAAGTTCGAGCTGGGCCTCTTCGAGGACCCGCGGTCCCCCGACAGCGAGCGGCAGGCCGCGGTGATCGGGTCGGAGCCGCACCGGCGGATCAACCTGGAGACGGCCCGGCGCGGGCTCGTGCTGCTGCGCAATGACGGCACCCTGCCGCTCGACGGCGGACTCCAGGCCGGTGCCGACGGCCGGGCGGTCTCCGCCGGTCCGCGTACGGTGGCGATCCTCGGGCCCAACGCGGACGACCCGCACGCGCTGCTCGGCGACTGGGCCGGGGCGTCGGGACAGGTCGACTGGATGCCTGAGGGCCATCCCCGTGGCACCGTGCAGACCGTGCTGGACGGGTTCCGGGCCGTGGCCCCCGAGGAGTGGACCCTCGTCCATCACCGCGGCGCCGACATCGGCACCCTGGCCCCGGACCCCGCCGGCCCGCTCTACCCCGATGGCCAGCCTCGGCCGCCGGTCTTCCAGCCCGTCGGTGTGGACCAGGACCTGCTGGACGCCGCCGTCGCCGCCGCCACGACCGCCGACTACGTCGTGGTAGTGGTCGGCGACAACGTCTCCCTGACGGGGGAGGGCTGCTCCACCGCCACCTTGGACCTGCAGGGGGCTCAGCGCGAGCTGCTCGACGCCGTCGCGGCCACCGGGACGCCCATGATCGTCGTCCTCGTGCAGGGCAAGCCCAGCACCCTGCCCGCCTCGGCCCTCGGCGCGGCCGCCATCATCGAGGCGTTCAACCCGGGCATGCGCGGCGGCCAGGCCGTGGCCGAGCTCATCCTCGGTCTGATCGAGCCCAGCGGGCGACTGCCGATCTCGTTCGCCCGCCACGTCGGGCAGCAGCCCACCTACTACAACCAGGTGCGCGGCCAGCACGGTGACCGGTACGCCGACCTCGACCAGTCCCCCCTGTTCGCCTTCGGGGAGGGCCTCAGCTACACCTCCGTCAGCTACGACGGCCTCTCCCTCGAGCGGACCGAGCTCGGCGTCGACCAGACCCTGGCGGTCACCGTACGTCTGACCAACACGGGGGCCCGTCCGGTGCGGGAGACCGTCCAGGCCTACGTCAGCGACCTCGTCACCAGCGCCACCTGGGCCGGGCAGGAGCTCAAGGGGTTCCGGCAGGTCGACCTGGCCCCGGGGGAGACCGCCGAGGTCGTGCTCGAGGTGCCGGTCGCCGCCTGCTCCATCGTGACCGCCGGCGGGGAGCGGACGGTCGAGCCGGGCGACTTCGAGGTCCGGGTCGGACCGAGCTCGGTGGCCGAGACCCAGCTGACCGCCCGCTTCACCGTCTCGGGCTGAGCCGACGCCACGCCTGGTCCCGGGTTACGGGCCCCAGGTTCCGGGCCGGCGTCAGGAGTCAGCGCCAGAAGGCGGCGAGCCGCCCGGCGAGGGCCAGGGCTTGGCGATGCCCGGCCCGCGCGGCGGGCACCCGGGTGGACGGGTCCATCAGGTTGTCGCCGAAGGCGTCGCGGGAGTCGTCGTCGGGGAGGACGGTCTCGACGCGGCTGCCGCCGGCGCGGAGCTCGGCGACCTGGACGGCCAGCTGCAGGCCCCAGTCCCGCGGGGCCCGCGTCCGACCGCCCAGGGGGGACAGCACCAGCACGCGTGCGTACCCGGCGGCCAGATCGGCGTTCTCGCTGGATCGTCGGTAGCCGCCGTCGAGGTAGCGGCGGTCGCCGATCGC
>JAOPXW010000298.1 GCA_025964935.1 Friedmanniella sp.
AACTCCGCCATCCACGACCTCGACATCGTCCCGTGGCTGCTCGGCTCGCCGGTGACCGAGGTGAGCTGGCACGCCCCCCGCTCCAGCCCGGCGGCGCCGGGGTTCCAGGATCCGCAGCTGATCCTGCTGCGCACCGCCGACGGCGTGCTGTCCACCGTCGAGATCTTCCTCAACGCCCGCTACGGCTACGACGTCAGGTGCGAGGTGGTGGGCGAGAGCGGGACGGTGAGCCTGGCCCGACCCGTACGCCTGACGACCGACTCCGCCCTCCGCCACTCCACCCCGTACGCCGCCGACTGGCGACCGCGCTTCGCCGACGCCTACCGGCTGGAGCTGCAGACCTGGGTCGACTCCCTGGGTGGCCGACCGCCCGGCGTCCTGGCCACGGCGTACGACGGGCTGGTCGCCAGTGCGGTGGCCGACGCCGTCATCACCTCGATGCACACCGGCGGCGCGACGACCCCGGTCCGGGTCCCCGCGGTCTAGCCTCCGCGGTCCTCCGGCTGGGCGCCGTTGGCCGGTCGTTCACCCCCAGGCCATGGACGGGCCATGCGCGGATGGTGTTGTCTAGCCACGCAGCCCGACCCGTAACCCCCCGACCTGCCGGTGGTGCGCGGACGCCACCGGGCTGTACGGGGCGTGCCGCCAGGCACCAGGAGGAACGGAGATCGGCATGAGGGTAAGAAGGCGTATGGCGCTCGTCGCGCTGCTGAGCGCGACCGCGCTGAGCGCGACGACGGTGGTGGGCGCCGAGGCCGCCGCCACCCAGGCGAGCAGCAGCAAGATCACCAACGTCATCTACCTGCTCGGTGACGGGATGGGTCGCACCCACGTCACCGCCGGGCGGGACCGCTACTACGGGGCCTCCGGCTCGCTGAACATGGAGCGGCTGCCCGTGGTCGGCCAGGTCCGTACGTACGCCGTGCAGAAGAACTCCGGCCAGCCGGGTGACCCCGACTTCGTGCCCGAGTACGTCACCGACTCCGCCTCCTCGGCCACCGCCTGGTCCTCGGGGGTCAAGACCTACAACGCGGCCCTGGGCGTCGACGCCAAGGGCACCGTCGTCCCGACCGCCATGGAGCTGGCCCACCAGGCCGGCCTCCGGACCGGCAACGTCTCCACCGCCGAGATCACCGACGCCACCCCGGCCGCCCAGATGAGCCACGTGCTCGCGCGCGGCTGCCAGGGACCGTCCTACTCCGCCGCCTCCTGCCAGGTCATCGACGTCACGGGCGGGGCTGCGCTGCCCACCAGCGACATCCGGGTCACCCCGGTCGCGGACCAGATCGCCCGCAACGGCACCGCCGACGTGATCCTGGGCGGCGGGCTGTCCCGCTTCGACGCCGCGGACGAGGCCGCCCTGAAGGGTCAGGGCTACAAGGTCCTCGGCTCACCGGCCAGCCAGACCGTGGCGACCCGCGCCGACCTGCGGAACGCTCGCAGCGGCAAGGTGTTCGGGCTCTTCAACAAGGGCAACCTGACCATCTCGAAGTTCAAGCGCGAGAACCCGACGTCCCCGCAGGCCGCCGAGCCCACGCTGCCCGAGCTGACCAAGAAGGCCATCGGCCTGCTGGACCAGAGCACCCGCAAGAACAAGGGGTTCTACCTCCAGGTCGAGGGCGCTCTGATCGACAAGCGCTCACACGCCAACGACGCCGCCCAGACCCTGGAGGAGATCAAGGCCTTCGACGACGCGGTCGCGGTAGCGGTCGACTTCGCCCGTAAGGACAAGCACACCCTGGTCATCGTCACCGCCGACCACGAGTGCGCCGGCTTCGGGATCATCGAGAAGGGCACCTTCACCAACGCCGAGGCCGCCACCCCGCCGGTGAACGCCGACACCGGCAACCCGGCCAACAACTCGACCCCGGCCCGCGGCGCCAACGCGAAGGACCCGGCCCGCTCCACCGGACCGGTCAACGGCTCCGGCTCGGCCGACCCGAAGAACTTCGCCCCGGCCACCTTCCGGACCGCGGACGACCCGGCCTCGGTGCAGGACGGCAGCCCCGACGCGAGCCTGTGGCTGACCTACCTGTCCGGCAACCACACCGGCCAGGACGTGCCCCTGTACGCCTACGGCCCCCACTCCAGCGAGCTCGCCGACAGCGTGGAGAACACGATGCTGTTCGACGTGGTCACCGGAGCCCTGCGGATCCAGCCGTGACCCCGGCCGTGGGGCCGTGCCTGCGGGCACCGGCCCCACGGTCATGTCCGGGCCCCGGCCCGGACCTGAACCGAAGGACCTTCCGTGAGCCGTACCCGTACGCTGCTGGCCGCCGGTCTCGCCGTCGTCGTGGTCCTGGTCAGCCTGGGTGCGTGGTGGCTGGCGCGGGACCCCACCCCCACCACCGACAGTGCCAGCGCAGCCCGGACCTCGCTGGTCGGCCTGCCCGCCGCGACCGGGGAGCCCGAGCTGGCCAGCCTGGACACGCTGCACCCGCAGCCCGGCCAGGTCGTCGAGGCGGCGGGCCCCTTCGACGACCGCTTCGACCTGACCGGCCTGAGCCTGACCGACCGGGCGGTGAGCGGGCGGGTGCTGGTGACCAGCGACGTCAGCGACCTGCTCGAGCTGCAGGTGCTGGCCGGCTTCTACGACTCCTCCGGGGCCCTGATCGGCACCGGCCGCTGGGACTACCACCTGGACGAGGCCACGGCGAGCCCGCACGACGGCCAGACCCCCGACGAGCACCGGGTCTTCCGGATCGCCGTCCCGGCCGACCTGGCCGGGCGCGCCGTCGCCGCCGCCGTCGGGGTCCCGGTCCTGGTCAACGAGTAGTTCGGGCGGCCGCCGCCACCTGGGCGAAGCCGGCCAGCATCAGCGTCTCGGCCCGGCAGGCGGCGGCGAAGTCCCCCAGGTGCAGCGACTCGTCGGCCCCGTGCGCCCGCGTGTGCGGGTCCCCGACCGCGGTGACCAGCACGGTGGCGTCGGGGTAGGCCGCACTGAAGTCGGCCACCATCGGGATCGACCCGCCCTGGCCGACGAAGACCGGCGCGACGCCCCAGGCGGTGGTGAACGCCTGCCGGGCCACCTCGGCGTACGGGCCGGCGAACGGGACGGTGCTCGGCTCCCCGAGATCACCGGGGGTGACGGCCACCCGCGCGCCCCAGGGGGCGTGGCTCTCCAGGTGCGCCACCAGATGCCCCATCGCCCGGGCCGCGTCGTCGCCCGGGGCGAGCCGGAGGCTGACCTTGGCCCGGGCCGCCGGGATCAGGGTGTTGCTGGCCCGGGCGACCGGAGTGGTGTCCAGGCCGATCACCGCGATGGCGGGCCGGCACCACAGCCGGCTGACCGCCGAACCGTCCCCGATCCAGGAGACCCCGTCGAGCAGCCCGGACTCGGCCCGGAGCCGGTCCTCGGGGTAATCCAGGTCGGGGGCCTCGGCCCGGGTCAGCCCGGCCACGGCCACGTTGCCCGCGTCGTCGTGCAGGGTGGCCAGCAACCGGCAGAGTGAGGTCAGGGCCTCGGGGACCACGCCCCCGTACGAGCCGGAGTGGATGGCGTGGTCGAGGGTCTGCACCTCCACGACGCAGTCCACGACCCCGCGCAGGGATGTGGTGAAGGCGGGCCGGCCGACCTCCCAGTTGCCGGAGTCGCAGATCACGTAGACGTCGGCGGCCAGGGCGTCCCTGTTCTCGGCGAGCAGCCGGGCCAGGGTCGGCGAGCCCACCTCCTCCTCCCCCTCGACGAAGACGGTGACGCCGACGGGCGGGCGCTCGGCGAAGGCGCGGAGCGCGGCCAGGTGGACCGCCACCCCGCCCTTGTCGTCGGCCGTCCCGCGGCCGAACAGCCGGTCGCCGACCCGGGTGGCCTCGTACGGCGGGGTCGACCACAGCGCCGGGTCCCCCTCCGGCTGGACGTCCTGGTGGGCGTACAGGCAGACGGTGGGCTGGCCCTCGGGGGCCGGGAAGCGAGCGATGACCGCGGGAGCGCCGCCCCCGGCCGAGACGAGCCGGACGTCGGGGCAGCCGACGTCGGTGAGCAGGTCGGCCACGGCCTGGGCGCTGCGCGTGACCTCCGTGGCCCGGTCGGGGTCGGCCCCGACGGACTGGATGGCCACCAGCCGGCCGAGGTCGTCGAGCACCCCCGGGATCAAACGGTCGAGGTCGGACAGGAGCTGCTGGTCGTCAGTCACTCGCCCCACCCTAGGACGCGGACCGCCGAGTTGTGGAGAAGATCCGGCTAGGTACTCCAGGCGGAATCTTCGCCACAACTGGCGGGGTCCCGACCTCAGACGGTCTGCGGGGCCATCACGGCGGGGATGGTGGCGGCCCAGGCGGACCGGATCCGCGCCAGCGGCAGGCTGAACTGGTCGGCGACCGTGACGTGCGCGTCCTCGACGGGGGTCACCTCACCCAGCCGGGCCAGCGGGATGTCGTACGCCCCGCACAGCTCGGTCAGCTCGTCCTCCGAGCCCGGCCGGACCGAGACCAGCACCCGGCCGGCGCTCTCGGAGAACAGGGCGACGAACGGGTCCGCGTCCTCGGGCAGCCGGACGTCCACCCCGAAGCCGCGTCGCAGGCAGGACTCCACGAGCGCCTGGGAGAGCCCGCCGTCGGACAGGTCGTGGGCGCTGCTCAGCAGGGCGCGCCGTCCGGCCCGGGTCAGGACGGCCGCGAGACGCTGCTCGTGCTCGAGGTCCACGACCGGCGGCAGACCACCCAGGTGGTCGTGCGCCACCTCGGCCCAGGCGCTGCCGGCCAGCTCGTCGCGCGTGTCGCCGAGCAGGTAGACCCCGTCGCCGACGGCGGCGAACCCGACCGGGATCCGGGCCGTGACGTCGGGGATGACACCGAGGACCCCGACCACCGGGGTCGGCAGGATCGGGGTGTCGGCGGTCTGGTTGTAGAAGCTGACGTTGCCGCCGGTGACCGGGGTGCCGAGGATCTTGCAGCCGTCGACCAGACCCCGGATGGCCTCGGTGAACTGCCACATCACGGCCGGGTCCTCGGGTGAGCCGAAGTTCAGGCAGTCACTGATCGCCACCGGCTGCGCGCCGGTGACGGCGACGTTCCGGTAGGCCTCGGCCAGCGCGAGCTGCGCGCCGGCGTACGGGTCGAGCAGGGCGAAGCGCCCGTTGCAGTCGGTCGCGAGCGCCACCCCCAGGTTGGTGTCCTCGTCCAGCCGCAGCATGCCGGCGTCCTCGGGCTGGGCCAGCACGGAGTTGCCGCGGACGTAGCGGTCGTACTGGTCGGTGATCCAGGACTTGTCGCACAGGTTCGGTGACGCGACCAGGGCGAGCAGGGTGTCGGCGAGCTCGACCCCGGTCGCGGGCCGGGCCAGCCGCTCCACCCCGTCGGCCTGGACGGTGTCCTGCCAGTCGGGTCGGGCGTACGGCCGGTGGTAGACGGGCCCGTCGTGGGCCACGGTCCGGGGGTCGACGTCGACGACGGTCTCGCCGTGCCAGTCGATGACCAGACGACCGTCGCCGGTCACCTCCCCGACCACCGTGGCCAGCACGTCCCACTTGGCGCAGATGGTGAGGAACTCGGCCACGTTGGCCGGCTCCACGACCGCCATCATCCGTTCCTGCGACTCGCTCATCAGGATCTCCTCCGGGCTGAGGGAGGAGTCACGGAGCGGGACGGCGTCCAGGTTGACGTGCATCCCGCCGTCGCCGGCGGCGGCCAGCTCGGAGGTGGCGCAGGACAGCCCGGCCGCCCCGAAGTCCGACAGCCCGTTGATCACCTGGGCCTCGAACAGCTCCAGGGTGCACTCGATCAGCAGCCGGTCGCCGTCTGTCACCTCACCGACGACGGTAGC
>JAOPXW010000300.1 GCA_025964935.1 Friedmanniella sp.
CGGCCAGCCCCTTGAGTCCGGACTTCTTGTTCAGCAGGGCGTCGATGTCGGCGATGCCCATCCCCAGCTGGTTGTGCAGGAAGGTGTGCAGCCCCGGGTCGACGTCGCCGGACCGGGTGCCCATCACCAGCCCCTGCAGCGGCGTCAGCCCCATCGACGTGTCGATGGCCCGGCCGCCGGCGATCGCGGAGGCCGAGCAGCCGTTGCCCAGGTGCAGCACGACCTGGCGCAGCTCGGTCAGCGGCCGGCCGACGAGCTCGGCCGCCGCCGTGGAGACGAAGTGGTGCGAGGTGCCGTGGAAGCCGTACCGCCGGATGCGGTGCTGCCGGGCCAGGTCGAGCGGGATCGCGTAGGTCGCCGCCGCGGCCGGCAGCCGCGAGAAGAAGGCGGTGTCGAAGACGGCGACCTGCGGGACGTCGAACTGCGTGCGGGCGGCCCGGATCCCGGCGACGGCACCCGGGTTGTGCAGCGGGGCCAGTGGACTCAGGTCGGCGATGTCGGCGACCACCCGGTCGTCGATCAGCACCGGGTCGGAGAAGTCCGGCCCGCCGTGCACGACGCGGTGGCCCACGGCCCGCAGACCGGCGCGGCTCAGGTCGACCCGCTGGGCGGCGAGGTCGTGGGCCACCACCCGCATGGCCTGCGGGTGGTCGGCGACCGCGGGGCCGCCGTCGGTGGGGGCCTCCCCGATCCGCTCGACGATGCCCTTGGCCAGCACCTCCGCCGTCTCCGGCACGACCAGCTGGTATTTGAGCGAGGACGAGCCGGCGTTCAGCACGAGGACGGGCGTGGCGGTCACGAGGCAGCTCCCTGGGCGTCGGCGAGGTCGGCGGCGCGGACGCCCTGGGCCTGCACCGCGGTGATGGCGACGGTGTTGACGATGTCCTCGACCAGAGCGCCCCGGGACAGGTCGTTGACCGGTCGGCGCAGACCCTGCAGGACGGGACCGATGGCCACGGCGTGCGCGCTCCGCTGGACCGCCTTGTAGGTGTTGTTGCCCGTGTTGAGGTCCGGGAAGATGAACACCGTCGCCCGCCCGGCCACGTCCGAACCGGGCAGCTTGGTGCGGGCCACATCGGGGTCCACCGCCGCGTCGTACTGGATCGGGCCCTCCAGCAGCAGGTCCGGGGCCCGCGCGGCGACCAGCGCGGTCGCGGCCCGGACCTTCTCCACCTCGGCCCCCGAGCCCGAGGACCCGGTGGAGTAGGAAAGCATCGCCACCCGCGGCTCGATGCCGAACTGCCGCGCGGTGTCGGCGGAGGAGATGGCGATGTCGGCGAGCTGCTCGCTGGTGGGGTCGGGGATGACGGCACAGTCGCCGTACACCAGGACCCGGTCGGCCAGGCACATCAGGAAGACGCTCGACACCGTGTGGACCCCGGGCCGCGTCTTGACGAACTCCAGGGCCGGCCGGATGGTGTGGGCGGTGGTGTTGACCGCGCCCGAGACCATCCCGTCCGCCAGCCCGAGGTGCACCATCATCGTGCCGAAGTAGGACACGTCGGTGACGACCTGGCGGGCCCGCTCCAGCGTCATGCCCTTGTGGGCGCGGGCCTTCGCGTACGCCTCCGCGAACCTCTCGACCAGCACCGGGTCGGTGGGGGAGACGACCTTGGCCTCGTCGAGGTCCAGACCCAGCGCCGACCCTCGGGCCCGCACCTTGTTCTCGTCACCCAGCAGGGTCAGGTCGGCCACCCCGCGGCGGAGCAGGATGGCGGCGGCCTCGAGGATGCGGTCGTCGGTGGACTCGGGCAGCACGATGTGGCGCCGGTCCGCCCGGGCCCGCTCCATCAGCTGGTACTCGAACATCAGCGGTGTCCGGACCTCGCTGCCGGAGACGTTGATCGCCTTCAGCAGGGCGGCCTGGTCGACCTGCTCGGCGAACAGCCGGCGGGCCGTCTCGATCTTCTTGGTCGACTCCTTGGCCATCGGCCCGCGGACCTTCATCAGACGCTCGGCGGTGGTGAAGGTGCCCAGGTCGGTCAGCGCGATGGGCAGGTCCTGCTGCACGCCCTCCGACAGCCGCCGGATCGTGTCGGGAAGCTCGTAGCCGCCGGTCAGCAGGATGCCGGCCAGGGCGGGGAAGGTCCCCGACTGGTGGGCCAACATCAGTCCGGGGATCAGGTCGGTGCGGTCGCTGGGCGCGATCACGGCGACGTCCGGGCGCAGCCGGGACAGCACGTTGGGCAGGCTCATGGCCGCCACGATGATGCCGATGGCCTCGCGGTCCATCCAGCTCTCGCTGCCCAGCACGAGGTGGCCGTCGGCCGCCTCGACCAGGGCCCGGAAGGTCGGGGCGGACAGCGTGGGGCTGTCGGGGATGGCGGCGGTCAGCACGTCCGGCAGCGGGGCCAGCGCGGCCTTGATCGCCTCCAGGTCCTCGGCCTCGACCCGGTTGGCGATCACTGCCACGGTGTGGGCGTGGTTCGCGCGGAGCTCGGCGATGGCGCCGTCGGCGGCGGCCCGGATCTGCTCGGGGGTCCGCTCGCGACCGTGCACGACCAGCACCACCGGGGAGCCGAGGTTGGCGGCGATCTTGGCGTTGAAGGAGAGCTCGGTCCCGGTCGAGACGTCGGTGTAGTCCGACCCGAGCACGACGACGACCTCGAACCGCTCGGCCAGCTGGCCGAACCGCTCCACGATCACGTGCAGCGCCTCGTCGGCGTCCAGCCGGGCGGCGTCGTAGGTGACGCCGAGCGCCTCCTCGTACGTCTGCTCGACCCCCGGCTGGTTGACCAGCAGGTCGACGATCAGGTCGATCCCGGCCCCGCTCGGGTCGGTCGTCGACGCGGTGGTCAGGGGCCGGAACACCCCCACCGACCCGACCTCCCGGGTCAGGGCGTCGAGGATGCCGAGGGCGACCGCGGACTTGCCGGTGAGGCCCTCCGGGGACGCGACGTAGACACTGCGGCTCACCCGGATGAGGCTAGCGGCCCGGTCGAGGCCGAAGACATGGGCTGTCCCTGCCGGAGCCCCGAACCCGGCAAACCCCCCTTTCGGGCACTGGGGGGCCGGTCCGGCGCCGTCTATCGTGTCAGGGTGGCCACGCACCCCCAGATCGCTGGGCTGACGGACTGGCGTCCGCTGGCCCGGGGCGGTTTTGCGACCGTGTGGCAGGCCCGCCAGGAGTCGCTGGACCGGCTCGTGGCGGTCAAGGTCGACCAGCGCACGCTCGAGGACGAGGCCGAGCAGCGGCGCTTCCTGCGGGAGGCCGGGGCCGCCGGGTTGATGTCGGGCTATCCCGGGATCGTGACGGTGCACTTCGCCGGCATCCTCCACGACGACCGGCCCTACATCGTGATGGAGCTGTGCCCCGGGGGGTCGCTCAGCCGCTGGCTCAAGCAGGACCCGCGGCCCACCGAGGACGAGGTCCGCGACGTCGGGGTCCGGATCGCCGACGCCCTCTCCGCCGCACACGCCCGCGGCGTCCTGCACCGCGACGTGAAACCGGCCAACATCCTGATCGACGCGTACGGGCACGTCGGCCTGGCCGACTTCGGCCTCGCGGCCCTGCCCGACCCGGACACCGACTTCGAGTACGCCTTCGAGGCCCTGACCCCGGCGTACGCGCCGCCGGAGATGTTCGAGCAGCTCCCGCCCAGCGAGTTCGGTGACGTCTACTCCCTCGCGGCCACGCTCTACGCCCTGCTCAGCGGGCGGCCGCCGTACGGGACCGGGGAGAGCAAGCCCACCGTGGCGGCCGTCCTCGAGCTGCAGAAGCACCCGGTGGGGCCGATCCCGGGAGTCAGCGCGCCGCTGATGGACCTGCTGCTGGCGGCGTTGGACCACGACCCCGGTCGGCGGCCCACCGCCGCCGAGCTCCGCGACCGCCTGCGGGCCCTGACCCTGAGGGGTGCCGCGGATCGGGGACCGACCGGGGCGGGGATGACCACCGGGGAGGACCCCGCGGTGGGCTCGG
>JAOPXW010000311.1 GCA_025964935.1 Friedmanniella sp.
ACGACCCGGCCCGCCCCGCGGCCGGAGGCCAGGACGACCCGGCGGGAGCGCCGCCGGCGGGCGGCGGACGACTTCGGCGACTTCTCCGACCTGCGCGACCCCGACGAGCGGCCCGCGGACCGCCGCCCCCTCTGAGGTCCGTGGCCCGGCCCGTACGGGCCCGGCGCCACCGCCCGGTCGTAGTCTTCGCCGCATGCTCGCCGTGCTCTACGACGCCGTCGGGGCCACGCCTCGGCTGGCCGAGGTCCCCGCCCCCTCCTGCCCGCCCGACGGCGTGGTGGTGCAGGTCCGCGCCACGGGGGTGTGTCGCTCGGACTGGCACGCCTGGCGCGGCCACGACCCCGTACGGCTGCCGCACGTCCCCGGTCACGAGCTGGCGGGCGTGGTGGTCGAGGTCGGGCCCCTGGTCCGGCGGTTCGCGGTGGGCGACCGCGTCACCACCCCGTTCGTCAACGGCTGCGGCCGGTGCGAGGTCTGCGCGGCCGGCGACCCGCAGGTCTGCCCGCACCAGACGCAGCCCGGGTTCACCGGCCCGGGGTCCTTCGCCGAGCGGGTGGCCCTCTTCGCCGCCGACCTCAACCTGGTCCGCTTGCCCGACGACCTCGGTTTCACCGCGGCGGCGGCCCTGGGCTGCCGGTTCGCCACGGCGTACCGCGGGCTGACCGCCCACGCCCGGCTGCGCGACGGCGAGTGGCTGGCGGTCTACGGCTGCGGCGGGGTCGGTCTGTCCGCGGTCGCGATCGGGCGGGCCCTGGGGGCCCGGGTCGTGGCCGTCGACGTGTCGACGGCGGCCCTGGAGCGGGCCGCCGCCCTGGGCGCGACAGCCACCGTCCGGGCGGCGTCGGCTCGGACCGGGGACCCGGCCGAGGAGCTGGCCGCCCGGGTCCGTGACCTGACCGGGGGCGGGGCGCACGTCTCCGTCGACGCGCTCGGCTCCCCGACCACGGCCCGGGCCGGGGTGGCCGGGCTCCGGCGCCGGGGCCGGCACGTGCAGATCGGGCTGCTGCTGGGTGACGACGCCGCCACCGCCCTGCCGCTGGACCGGGTGATCGCGTACGAGCTGGCCGTCCTCGGCTCCCACGGGATGGCGGCGCGGGACTACCCGCCGATGCTGGAGCTGGTCACCTCGGGTGCGGTGAGCCTGGACGGGCTGGTCGGCGACGTGATCAGCCTGGCCGAGGCCCCAGCGGCCCTGATGGCCATGGACGCCCCCGCGGTCCGGCCCGGCCTCACCGTCGTCACGCTGCCCTGAACCCATCCGGTCCGCTCCCCGAGCGAACCCCCGAACCGCCTTGGCGCCCCACCTACGCTGGCCCGGTGCGTTCTGTGCTGACCTTTCCCAACCCCGTCAACGAGAAGGCGGCCCGCGTGGTCGCCGGCGGGGTCGTCCTGCTCACCCTGCTCACGCTGGCGACCGGGTGGTCGTGGCTGCTGCTGCTGCTCGTCGCGGGCTTCGCCGCCCGGGTGCTGGCGGGGCCGCGGTTCAGCGTCCTCGGCCAGCTCGCCACCCGGGTCGTCGCCCCCCGGCTGGGGGAGCCGCGGCTGGTGCCCGGCCCGCCCAAGCGCTTCGCGCAGGCCATCGGCCTGGCCCTGACCACCCTGGCCGCGCTGGCCACCTGGGTCTTCGTCGCCCCGCTGCTGACCACCGCGCTGCTGGTGGTGCTGGGGGTGTTCGCCACGCTGGAGTCGGTGGTCGGGTTCTGCGCCGGCTGCTGGATTTTCGGTCTCCTGATGCGCGTCGGGGTGATCCCCGCGGACACCTGCGAGGCCTGCGCCGACGTGTGGAGCCGCCACGGCTCCCGGCCCGAGGCGTACGAGACGCCCGCCGAGCGGCACCCCTCGCTGGCCCTGGCCCTGAAGAACGACCGCTAGCCGCACCCGGCCTGCCCGGCCCCGGCCCGGGGTCGGAGCGGGCCGAGCACTGGCGTCGCGTTCTCAGGGTGCCGGCGGCCCACCCAGCAGCGCGAGCAGGTCCGGGCGCTCGAAGAACGCCGCGGCGCTGCGGGCCGTCGGCGACCCGAGATCGGGATCGGCCCCGGCCGCCACCAACACCCGCACCACGTCCTCGTAGCCCTTGAACACGGCGCCGGCCAGCGGGGTCTGCCCCCGGTCGTTGACCACGTCGACGTCGGCGCCCCGCTCGGCCAGCGTCCGGGTCGCCTCGGCGTGACCGTGGTAGGCCGCCAGCATCAGCAGGGTGTTGCCGGCCGCGTCGGTCAGGTCGACCGGCACGCCCGCCGCCACGTACGCCGCCAGCCGGGCCCCCTCACCCGCCCGGGCCCGGTCGAACAGCCAGTGGGCCAGCGCGACCGGGTCCGACCCGTCGGGCACCGTGCCCGGCTCG
The DNA here is from genome assembly GCA_025964935.1 of Friedmanniella sp. GTDB lineage: Bacteria > Actinomycetota > Actinomycetes > Propionibacteriales > Propionibacteriaceae > Microlunatus. Next base: position 2,345 of record JAOPXW010000311.1, read on the forward strand.
GTCACGGGGACACCTCGGGCTTGAGCAGCGGGAACAGGATGGTCTCGCGGATCCCGGCGTCGGTGAACAGCATCACCAGCCGGTCGATCCCCAGACCGAGGCCACCCATCGGCGGCGCCCCGAACTCCAGGGCGGCCAGGAAGTCCTCGTCCAGCTGCATGGCCTCGACGTCGCCGGCGGCCGCGGCGAGCGACTGGGCGGTCAGCCGCTCCCGCTGGATGACCGGGTCGATCAGCTCGGAGAAGCCTGTGCCCCGCTCCATGCCGCCGATGATCAGGTCCCAGGCCTCGATCAGGTGCGGGTCGCTGCGGTGCGGACGGGCCAGCGGCTGGGCCGACGGCGGGTAGTCGCAGACGAACGTCGGCTGGATCAGGGTCGGCTCCACCAGCTCCCCGAACAGCTCCAGCACGAGCTTCTCCGCACCCCATCCCGGCTCCACGTCCACGTCGCGGGCCGCGGCGAGGGTGCGCAGCCGCTCGGCGGAGGTGTGAGGGGTGATCTCCTCCCCGACCACGGCGGACAGGCCCGGGTAGACCCCCAGCCACGGCCACTCCCCGTCCAGGTCGATGTCCCCGGCGGCGGTGTGGATGGTGCGGGACCCCAGCAGGTCGGCGGCGTCCACGATGATGCGCTGGATCAGGGCGGCGATGGTGCGCTGGTCACCCCAGGCCTGGTAGACCTCGAGCATCGTGAACTCGGCGCTGTGGGTGGAGTCGATGCCCTCGTTGCGGAAGATCCGACCCATCTCGTAGACCCGCTCGACCCCCCCGACCACGGCCCGCTTGAGGAACAGCTCCAGCGCGATGCGCAGCGTCATCCCGATGTCGAAGGCGTTGAGGTGGGTCCGGAAGGGCCGGGCGTGCGCGCCCCCGTGCACCAGCTGGAGCACCGGGGTCTCGATCTCCAGGTAGTCGTCGGCGTGCAGCGTCTCGCGGATGCTGCGGGTGATGGCGGCCCGGGTCCGGACCATGTCCCGCGCGGCCTCGCGGACGGTCAGGTCGGCGTACCGCTGCCGTACGCGGGTCTCGTCGGAGAGCTCCTTGTGCAGGGTCGGCATCGGCCGCAGCGCCTTGGACGCCATCTCCCACCGGGTGGCGAGCACCGACAGCTCGCCGCGGCGGGACGAGATGACCCGGCCCTCGACGAACACGTGGTCCCCGAGGTCGACGTCGGCCTTCCAGGCGGCCAGGCTCTCCGGCCCCACCTCGGCCAGGGACAGCATCACCTGCAGCCGGGTTCCCGAGTCGGTCAGCGAGAGCCCCTCCTGCAGGGTGGCGAAGCACAGCTTGCCGGTGTTGCGGACGAACACCACCCGGCCGGTGACCCCGACGACGTCGGCGGTCTCCTCGCCGGTCTCCAGGTGGGCCCAGCCGGCCCGGATCTCGCGCAGCGCGTGCGTACGGGGCACCGACACCGGATACGCCTCACGGCCCTCGGCGAGCAGCCGCGACCGCTTCTCCTGGCGGACCCGGAGCTGCTCGGGGGTGTCGTCGGGTTCGGTGGTCAGGGGAGGCTCAGACACCGGCCCAGCCTAGTGTCCGCCGACGCCCGGGTGCGCCGACCTGTTAACGCCGGAGTAACCCGCGGTTGAGTAGGGTCACCGGTATGGCGGACGTGCTTTCGAACTACCACCCGGGCGAGGCGTTCGACGAGATGATGGACGCCGAGGGCACCGTACGGCCCTCCTACCGCGCCATCCACTCCACCCTGTCCCAGTCCAGTGCCACCGAGCTGCGCGCCATCGCCGAGAGCCTGGCCAGCAACTACACCCAGGCCGGGGTGACCTTCGACGTCGGCGGCGTGGAGCGGCCGTTCCCGCTCGACCTGGTGCCGCGGGTGATCGCCGCACCCGAGTGGCACACGATCGAGACCGGGGTCGCCCAGCGGGTCCGCGCCCTGGAGGCGTTCCTGAGTGACGTCTACTCCGACGCCCGGGTCATCTCCGACGGCGTCATCCCCAGCCAGCTCGTCACCTCCTCGACCCACTTCCACCGCGCGGTCTGGGGCATCCAGCCCGCCAACGGGGTCCGCATCCACGTGGCCGGGGTCGACCTGATCCGTACGCCGGAGGGCGACGTCCGGGTGCTGGAGGACAACGTCCGGGTGCCCAGCGGGGTCTCGTACGTCATGACCAACCGCAGCGCCATGATCACCGCCCTGCCCGACGCGTTCTCCAACCAGCGCATCCGGGCCGTGTCCAGCTATCCCAACCGGCTGCTGACCGCCCTGCGCAAGGCCGCCCCCAGCACCGACGACCCGACCGTCGTCGTGCTCACGCCGGGGGTCTACAACTCGGCCTACTTCGAGCACACCCTGCTGGCCCGCACGATGGGCGTGGAGCTCGTCGAGGGTCGCGACCTGGAGTGCCGGCGGGGCAAGGTGTTCATGAAGACGACCAGCGGGATGCGGCGGGTGGACGTCATCTACCGCCGGATCGACGACGACTTCATCGACCCGGTGCACTTCCGCAGCGACTCGATGCTCGGGGTTCCCGGCCTGGTCAACGCGGTCCGCACCGGCGGGGTCGTGCTGGCCAACGCCATCGGCAACGGCGTCGCCGACGACAAGCTGATCTACACCTACGTGCCCGACCTGATCCGCTACTACCTGCACGAGGAGCCGATCATCGGCAACGTGGACACCTGGCGGCTGGAGGAGGACGACGCCCGCGAGGAGGTCCTGGACCGCCTGAACGAGCTGGTGGTCAAGCCGGTCGACGGCTCGGGCGGCAAGGGGATCGTCATCGGGCCGCGGGCCACCCCCGAGGAGCTGGACGCCCTGCGCCGCCGGGTGACCGAGGACCCCCGCGGTTGGATCGCGCAGCCGGTGGTGCAGCTGTCCACGGTCCCGACGCTGATCGACGACCTGCTGGAGCCGCGCCACGTGGACCTGCGCCCGTTCGCGGTCAACAGCGGCGACGACGTGTGGGTGCTGCCCGGCGGCCTGACCCGGGTCGCCCTGCCGCGCGGTGAGCTGGTCGTCAACAGCAGTCAGGGCGGCGGCAGCAAGGACACCTGGGTGCTGAGCGCGCCTCTGTCCAAGGCGCCGGTCGAGCCGGCCGAGGACGGTGAGCTGGCCGGGCCGGAGCCGCAGCCCGGTCGCGAGCGGTCCTCCCCGCCGCCCGGGCTGGACGACGAGCCCGAGGGCCGCGACCTCCACGCCGAGTCCGAGCCCGAGGCCGAGGCTGACGAGGTGACCAAGCCCACCCCCGCCCGCAGCAGTGTGCCGTTGCTGGTGGGCCGGGTGCCCTCCGCCGTGCGGCCCCGCCGCCGGGAGGAGCGCCGGGCCCAGGAGGAGCAGCAGCAGCAGAACCCCGTACGGGGTGGTCATCGACCGGCCGCCGCGGGTGAGCGCGAGGCGGTCTCGTCGTGCTGAGCCGGATCGCGGAGTCGCTGTTCTGGATCGGCCGCTACGTCGAGCGTGCCGACGACACGTCGCGGCTGCTGCAGACCCACCTGCGGCTGCTGGTCGAGGACACGTCGGGCGCCGAGGTCGACGCCTGCCGCAACCTGCTGGCCCTGATGAGCGTCGACCACATCGAGAACCCCACCCACCACGACATGCTGCGAGTGCTGGGCTACGACCGCAACGAGTCGACCTCCATCTTCTCCTGCTGGGCCGCGGCCCGCGACAACGCCCGGCGGGCGCGCGAGGTCATCCCCCTGGAGCTGTGGGAGTGCATCAACACGACCTGGCAGCGGCTGCCCTCGGGCACCTTCGACAAGAACCGCGCCAACGCGTTCCTGGAGTGGGCCCGGCAGCGGAGCGCGCTGTTCACCGGGATCGCCCGCGGCACGATGGTCCGCGACGACGGCTGGCAGTTCATGCTGCTGGGCCGGTCGCTGGAGCAGGTCGACATGACCTCCCGGCTGGTCGCGTCCGCCTCGCTGACCGGCGGCAGCACCCAGTGGCCCTCGGTACTGCGCGGCTGCGGGGGCCACGACGCCTTCCTCCGTACCTACCGCGGACTGCACACCGACCGTGAGGCGGCGCAGTTCCTGGTCAAGGACGCCCGCTTCCCGCGCTCCATCATGCACGGCCTGAACGCCGCCTCGGAGTGCCTGCGCAAGATCAGCCTGAGCAACTCCCAGGCCGCGCGTCAGTCGGAGTTCGCCACCCGGGCCCTGGGCCAGCTCCGGGCCCGGCTGGAGTACGCCGACGTCGGGGAGCTGCTGGACAAGCTGGACGAGCACATGGCCGCGGTGCAGGACGTGGCCGCCGAGGTCACCAACGCCGTTGCCACCAACTATTTCGCCGCCGAGGACCCGACGGCGTGGATCACCGAGGGGACCCGCTGACATGCGGCTGAGCATCGACCACAAGACCGGCTTCCGCTACGCCTCACCCGTCCAGTCCTCCTACAACGAGGCCCGGATGACCCCGGCGACCGCGCCGAACCAGACCGTGTGGACGAGCCGGGTCAGCATCGACCCCTCACCGTGGAAGTTCACCTACACCGACTACTGGGGCACCACCGTCACGACGTTCGAGCTGCACGAGCCGCACGAGCGGCTGACCGTGCACGCCCAGGGCGTGGTCGAGACCCACGGCGACGACCTGCCCTGGGACCAGGAGCGGCGACCGGCCCGCAACGACCTGGGCTGGCCGGCCCTGCACGACCGCGGCGTGATCGACCAGATGACCGACTTCCTCACCCTCAGCAGCCGCACCCAGCCGGCTGAGGAGCTGCTGGCCCTGGTCGCCGAGACCACCCGCCAGCCGCCGCGGCTGGCCGCCCTCGACGTCTGCGCGATCATCCACGAGCACCTGGCCTACGAGCGCGGCTCGACGAAGGTGACCAGCTCTGCCCGCGAAGTGTGGGAGCTGGGACAGGGCGTCTGCCAGGACTTCTCCCACGTCGCGCTCGGGGCCCTGCGGTCCATCGGCCTGCCCGCCCGCTACGTCTCGGGCTACCTGCACCCGGGCTCGGAGAGCCCCAACCAGACCGTGAGTGGGGAGAGCCACTCCTGGATCGAGTTCTGGTGCGGCAGCTGGGTGGCGTACGACCCCACCCAGCGGCACCGGCTGACCGAGAACTACGTACGGGTCGGCCACGGCCGCGACTACGGCGACGTGGCCCCGCTGCGCGGCACCTACTCCGGCGGGGAGTCGGAGATGTTCGTGAC
>JAOPXW010000381.1 GCA_025964935.1 Friedmanniella sp.
CTGGTCGGCCAGGCCCTCCCCCGCCTCACCCTGCCGCCCTCGACCCCCACCGACCCGGACCCCGACCCGGCCTGAGGCCCGCCCTGGCGCCCGGCCCGCCGCCGGGGAGGTCAGGCACCGGGGAAGGCGCCGGGGAGGTCAGACGCCGGGGAGGAACAGGCAGAACGGGTGGCCGACGGGGTCGAGGCAGACCCGTACGTCGTCCTGGGGCTGATAGTCCGCCACGGTGGCTCCGACCCGCTCGGCGTGGACGACAGCCCCCTCCAGGTCGTCCACCTCGATGTCCAGGTGGACCATCATCGGCAGATCGCCGGGGCCGGCGGGCCAGGTGGGCGCGACGTACGCCGGCTCGGCCATGAAGGACAGGCCGACCCCGCCGCGGGGCGCCCGGAGCGTGACCCAGGTCGGCCCGTCCTGCTCGCGGGACCAGCCCAGCAGGCGTTCGTAGAACGTGGCCAGCACCCGGGGGTCGGGGCAGTCCAGGACCACCCCGCTCAGGCGCAGCGGAGGTGCACTCATCGTCATCCCTTCGTCGTGGTGGGTCGGCGACCGGTCAGACCAGGTTGACCGTCGCTCCGTCGGCCACTCCGTCGAAGAACACGTCGAGGACCCGGGTGAAGACGTGGTCGCTGGGGTCGGCCTGGGCGAAGAGGGTGGCGCAGGACCGCAGCTTGAGGGCGTCGATGCCGCCCAGGATCTCCTCCGCGCTCCGACCCTCCCAGCCGACCATGACCTCGGCGCAGGTCAGCAGCCGGGGGCCGAGCACCGGATGACGACGGTACGCGCGGGCCTCGTCCAGGGACCTGATGGCGTAGCGCTGCGACATGGTGCTCATCCCGAGGCCGGCGATCTGGGGGAACACGAACCACATCCAGTGCCCCGTCTTGCGCCCCGCCCGCAGCTCGGCGACGGCCCGGGCGTAGGTGTGGTGGGCCTCCTGCGCCGCGACGAAGCGCTCCAGGTCGTACGGGTCCTGCGACTCGGTCATCCGTATACCCCCGATATGTTTCATCCCGCTCTCACCGACCATTCTGTGGCCCCGGGCCGAAGGTGAGGACGGCGGGCGGGGGATACTTTCCAGGTGCCGGACAACAACACCCAGATGCCACCCGAAGAGCAGCCCACCGTCATCGTGCTGTACGGCGGGACCGGTGACCTGGCCAAGCGGATGGTGCTCCCCGCCTTCTACGAGCTCTATCTCCGCGGCCTGCTGCCCAAGCGCTTCAAGCTGGTCGGGAACGGCCGCGGCGACGTCGCCCACGAGGACTTCCAGGCCCACATCCACGACTGTCTGGTCGAGTTCGCCACCGAGCCCGATCCCGAGGACTGGAAGGGCTTCGCCGAGAACGTGTTGTTCGCCGGCGGCGGCTTCAAGGAGACCAACCCGGGCAGCCTGCTCGACGTGATCGACCACGCCGAGCAGGAGCTGGGCGAGAAGCCGGCGATCATCCACTACCTCGCGATCCCGCCGGTGGCCTTCGAGGAGACGACCAAGGCGATCAAGGCCCACAACCTGAACGGCGAGGGCGTCCGCGCGGTCTACGAGAAGCCGTACGGGGACTCGCTCGCCGGTTTCCACGCCCTCGACGACCTGGTGCACAGCGTCTTCGACGAGGAGCAGGTCTATCGCATCGACCACTTCCTGGGGAAGGAGGCGACGCAGAACCTCTACATGGTGCGCTTCGCCAACCGGCTGTTCGGTGACGCGTGGAACAAGGAGCACATCGAGCAGGTGCAGATCGACTCACCCGAGACCCTCGACGTCGCGGACCGGGCCGGCTTCTACGACGCCACCGGAGCCTCGCTGGACATGCTGGCCACGCACCTGTTCCAGGTGGCGGCCGAGGTGGCCATGGAGCCGCCGCTGAGCATGAGCGCGGCCGACCTGCAGTCCGCCCGGGAGACCGTGATCGCCGCGTTCCGCCCGCTCGACCCCAAGGACGTCGTGCTGGGGCAGTTCGCCAGCTATCGGTCCATCGAGGGCGTCGCCGACGACTCGACCACCGACACCTACGCCGCCGCCCGGCTCTGGATCGACACCGACCGCTGGCGCGGGGTCCCCTTCCTGCTCCGGACCGGCAAGAAGATGGCCGTCGGGGCCCAGAAGGTGAGCCTGGTCTTCAAGCCGGCCCAGGGCCCGCTGCACTCGACCGGCAACCTGCGCAACGTCTTGATCTTCGACCTCAAGGGCAACGGGGCGATCGAGATCCAGATGACGGTGAAGAAGCCGGGCCCCGACCCGATCCCCGCCGCCAGCTGCACCAAGCTCAGCCTGCAGAACGTCGCCGACGGGGCGATGGCGCCCTACACGTCCCTGATCCACGACGTGTTCACCGGCAACCGGTCGCTGTTCACCAGCTCCGCGGGCCTGCAGGCCGCCTTCGAGGCTTTCGCCCCGATGCAGACCGACGCCCGTCCCGAGGTCCAGACGTACGAGGACGGCAGCTGGGGCCCTGCCGCCGCTGAGGCGCTCACCGGTGACGTCGGCTGGCAGCTGAGCTGACCGCCCGGCCTGAACGGGTCCGCCGACACCTCAGCTGGTCCTCCGACACCTGAGCTCGTCTGCCGGTCACCCACCTGACCGCAGGCCGGCTCACGGGCGCTGGTGGATGGCCAGCGGCAGCACCGCGGTCGCGCCGCCCTGGGCCAGCAGGCTCCCGGCCACCGTCATCGTCCAGCGGCTCCGGATCAGGTCGTCGACCAGCAGCACCGGGCCGTCGAACCGCGCGTCGGAGCGGAGCGTGGTCCGGTAGAGCAGGTCCTTCGCCCGGGCGGTCGAGGCGGTGTCGCTGGCCGGCGGCGGGCCGGTGACCTCCAGCGCGTCGACCAGCGGCAGCCGGCCCACGGTGGCCAGGTGCTCGGCCACCGACCGGACCAGCGTCGGGAAGCGACGCGACGGCATGGGCACCACCGCGACCGGCCGTCGCCAGCTGGTCGACCACCGCTTGAGCACCTGGACCATGGCGTCGAGGATGACGGGCGGGGCCGCCTCGTCACCCCGCCACAGGGCCTCCAGCTCCCCCGACCAGGCCGGGTCGTCGGCGAACGCCAGGGCCCGCCCGGGCACGAGGAAGCCGATCTTGCCCTTCCGGTCCGGCAGCCCGGCGGGCCAGAGCTTGCGCGGCTCCACCACCACGTCCTGGCCCCGGAAGTAGGTGGCGGCGCGCTCCACGGCCGCCGGGGACGGGTGCGGACCCGGGGCGGGCAGCTCGCCGGTGCAGACCGAGCACTGCCCGCAGGGCCGCGGATCCGGGTCGTCCAGGGCCAGCTGCAGGAACTGCATCAGGCAGCCCTCGCCGTGGGCGTACGAGCGCATCAGCCCGGCCTCGGTCGCGCGCACCCTGCGCAGGGCGGCCCACTTGGCCTCGTCGTAGTACCAGGGCTTGCCGGTGGCCACCCAGCCCCCGGACGTGCGCTGCACCACGTCGTCCACGGCCAGGATCTTGAGCATGGTCTCCAGCCGGCCGCGGCGGATGCCGGTGGCGTTCTCCAGGGCCGGGACCGACTGCGGCTCCTCCCCCAGCGCGTCGAGGATGCGCTCGACCTGGGGCTCGTCGGGGATGCCGGCGGTGGCGAAGTAGTCCCAGATCGCCTCGTCCGCGGCCGCCGGCACCAGCACCGCGAGGGCGTCGTCCAGGGCTCGGCCGGCCCGTCCGACCTGCTGGTAGTAGGCCACCGGGGACGCGGGCGACCCGAGGTGGACGCAGAAGGCCAGGTCGGGCTTGTCGTAGCCCATCCCCAGCGCCGACGTGGCCACCAGCGCCTTGACCCGGTTGTCACGCAGCCGGTCTTCCAGCTCCTCCCGGTCGGGGGTCTGGCCGGAGTAGGCGGCGACGTCCAGCCCCTGCTCGCGCAGGAACCCGGTCACCCGCTCGGTCTCGGCCACGGTCAAGACGTAGACGATTCCCGAGCCGGGCAGCGACTGCAGGGCCTCGGCGACCCAGGCGTACCGCTGCAGCACGGTCAGCCCGGGGACGACCGCCAGCCGCAACGAGGCCCGGGCCAGCGAGCCGCGCAGCGTGACGGTGTCGGCGCCGAGCTGAGCGGCCACGTCGACGGTGACCCGCTCGTTGGCCGTCGCGGTCGTGGCCAGCACCGGGGTGCCCGGGGCCAGCGCGAGCAGGGTCCGGGTCAGGCGCTGGTAGTCGGGCCGGAAGTCGAACCCCCAGTCGGACACGCAGTGCGCCTCGTCGATGACGAGCATCCCGCAGGAGGCCAGCAGGTCGGGCAGCTGCCGCGCGAACGACGGGTTCGACAGCCGTTCCGGGGAGATGAGCAGCACGTCGATCCGGCCCTCCCGCACGTCGGAGAGGACCTGGCCCCAGTCGTCCACGTTGGTGGAGTTGACCGTGGCCGCGCGCAGCCCGGCCCGCTCGGCGGCGGCGATCTGGTCCCGCATCAGGGCCAGCAGCGGCGAGACGACCAGCGTCGGCCCGCCGCCCCCGGCCCGGAGCGCCGCGGTCGCGGCCCAGTAGACCGCCGACTTCCCCCACCCGGTCGCCTGCACCACGAGCACGTGCCGCCGGTGCTCCACCAGCTCCTGGACGGCCCGGATCTGGTCCTCGCGAGGCCGCGCGTCGGGACCCGCCATGGCCGAGATGGTGGCGGCGAGATGGCCGGCGGCGTCGAGCGGGGTGGCCGGTGCGGTGGTGGACATGGCTCCATCCTGCCGTCCGGGGCTGACAGGGCCGATCCGAGGACCGCCGACCTGTGGACAACCCCCTCACCCGCGGCCCTGTGGACAGCGGCCGACCCACGCCCGCGCTCGTTGCGGCCTCGGCGCAGACTTGACCCCATGAGCGAGCCCGCCACCCCGTCGCTCCGGGCGGTGGTGATCGGCGCCAGCTTCGCCGGTCTGCTGGCCGCGGCCGCGACGGCCCGTGCGGGCTACGCCGTGACCGTGGTCGAGCGGGACGCCCTCCCGAGTGACCCGGGTCCCCGCGACGGGGTCCCCCAGAGCCGCCAGCCCCACGTCCTGCTGCACCGGGGCCTGGAGTCCATCGAGACCCTGCTGCCCGGGATCCGCGACGACCTGCTGGCCCGCGGCGGACGGCCGGTCCGCACCGGCGAGCTGGCCTGGCTCGGGGAGTACGGCTGGCTGCCGGTCACCGCCGACTCGTACGAGACCATCTCGCTCAGCCGCCCGCTGCTGGAGGAGGTCGTCCGCAGCCGGCTGCGGACGGTGCCGGGCGTGGAGCTCAGCACTGGCGAGCGGGTGCAGAGCCTGCGTCGCGACGGGCCGCGCTGGCAGGTGGTGCGGGCCGACGGCCGCAGCCACACCGCAGACCTGGTCGTGGACGCCTCGGGCCGGGGCTCCCGGCTCCCGCACTGGCTGGCCGACCTGGGCGTGCCCCAGCCCGAGCCGGTCGTGGTCGAGGCGCAGCTGGGCTACGCGACGCGCAGCTACCGCGGCCGGATCCCGCTGCGGACCGGCGCCGTCATCGTCGGCACACCGGAGACGCTGGCCGGCGCCCTGGCCATCCCGGTGGAGGACGACCGCTGGCTGGTCTGCGCCCACGGCTACGGCGACCGACGGCCCCCACGGGAGACCACCGCGTTCGAGACCTTCCTGGCCGACCTGCCCGACCCCGTCTTCGCCGACCTGGTCACCGCCCTGGAACCCGACGGCGAGGTGTCGGTGCACCGCCAGACGGCCAACCGCCGCTACGCCTACGGGCGAGGGCGGGACTGGCCGGCGGGGCTGCTGGTGGTCGGGGACGCGATGTGTGCGTTCAACCCGGTCTACGGTCAGGGCATCACGGTGTCGGCCGGCCAGGCCGAGGTGCTGGCCGCGCGGCTGTCACGCCGGCCGCTGGACGCACGGAGCACCCGGCGGCTGCAGCGGAGGCTGGCCGCGGTGGCGGACTTCCCCTGGTCGGTGGCCACCAGCCAGGACCTGCGGATGCCGACCAGCCCGGGTCGCCAGAGCCTGGTCCAGCGTGCGATCGGGCGCTGGACCGGTCGGGTGATGGAGCTGGCGACCGGGGGCGACGTCATCTGCCTGCGGACGCTCGGGCAGGTGTACCACCTGATGGGGCAGCCGGCCCTGCTCTTCCGGCCCGCGATCGCCGCGGCCGTGGTCCGTTCCTGGGTGCGTGGCGTCCCCCCGGCCGCGCCGCGGCCAACCATCATCGACGGGCTGGCCCCGGGCCGCGCCTGAGCGTTGACTCCGGGGCTCGGACCGGTGGCCCTCAGCCGCCGGCGACGGCCGGGATGATCGAGATCTTGGTGCCGTCGGGCACCGGGGCCGCCAAGCCGCCGATGAAGCGCACGTCGTCGTCGGCCACGTACACGTTGACGAAGCGGCGGAGGGCCCCGGCGTCGTCCAGGATCCGCGCCCGCAGCCCGGGGTAGTTACTCTCCAGGGAGTCCAGCACCTCGGCGAGGGTGCCGCCGTCGGCGCTGACCTCGCCCGTCCCGGAGGTATAGGTGCGCAGGATGGTGGGGATACGAACGGTGGCACTCATGCCTGGTACGCCTTCCAGAAGTCGGTGAACGCCTCGTAGCGCGGCGGGATGGTGGTCTTGGGTCCGACCTTGCCCGCGACCGCGTCGAGGGTCTTCAGGCCGTCGCCGGAGTTGATCAGGACAGTCTCCTTGGCCGGGTCGAGGTCGCCCGAGGCGATCAGCTTGGCCGTGACCCCCAGGGTCACGCCGCCCGCCGTCTCGGCGAAGATGCCCTCGGTGCGGGCGAGGCGCTGGATGTTCTCGACCACGACCTCGTCGTCGACGTCGGCGACCCGACCCCCCGTACGCCGGACCACGTCGAGCACGTACGGCCCGTCGGCCGGGTTCCCGATGGCCAGCGACTTGGCGATGGTGTTCGGCTTGACCGGGGCGACGAAGTCGAGGTCGGCGCGGTAGGCCTGCGCGATCGGCGAGCAGCCGGTGGCCTGGGCGCCGTAGATGGTGACGGGCTTGGCCTCGACCAGGCCGAGCTTGACGAGCTCACCGAAGCCCTTGTCGATCTTGGTCAGCTGCGAGCCGGAGGCGACCGGGA
>JAOPXW010000390.1 GCA_025964935.1 Friedmanniella sp.
GGGTTCACCGCACCACAGGCCGGGGTGATGGCGACGAGCCCGGCAACCGCACCCGAGGCCGCGCCGAGGGTGGTGGCGTGGCCGTCGCGCAGCCGCTCGGTGCCGATCCAGGCGAGGAGCGCCGCCGCGGTGGCGACCTGGGTGTTCATGAACGCCAGCGAGGCGAGGCCGTTGGCGCCGAGCGCCGAGCCGGCGTTGAAGCCGAACCAGCCGAACCACAGCAGGCCCGAGCCGAGCATCACGAGCGGCAGGTTGTGCGGGCGCATCGGCTCGCGGCCGAAGCCCTTGCGCTTGCCGAGGATCAGCACCAGCGCGAGAGCCGCGGCGCCGGCGTTGATGTGGACGGCCGTGCCACCGGCGAAGTCGATGGCCTTGAGGTTGTTGGCGATCCAGCCGCCGACGTGCTCGCCGGCGGAGAAGTCGAAGACCCAGTGGGCGACGGGGAAGTAGACGATCGAGGCCCAGATCCCGGAGAAGATCATCCAGGTGCTGAACTTGGCGCGGTCGGCGATCGCACCCGAGATCAGGGCGACGGTGATGATGGCGAAGACCGCCTGGAACGCGACGAAGGCCATCGTCGGCAAACTCGCGCCGGTGTCCTCCATCAGGCCCTTGAGACCGAAGTACTGGCCCGGGTTGCCGAGCAGGCCGGCGCCCACGTCGTCCCCGAAGGCCATCGAGTAGCCGTAGACGACCCAGAGGATCGACACGGTGGCGAGCGCCCCGAAGCTCATCATCATCATGTTGAGGACGCTCTTCGCACGGACCATCCCGCCGTAGAAGAGCGCCAGGCCTGGTGTCATGAGTAACACCAGCGCAGCTGAGGTCAGAATCCAGGCGGTGTCGCCCGAGTTCACGTCGAGTGGAGTCATGTTGCTTCTTTCGGTGAAGTAACGAAACTGGAAGTGGTGACCGGGGCACGGCTGGATCCGGTGGACGTGCTCGGCACTAGGCAATATGCCCCGTTCGTGTTGCGTGAACCGGAGGGTGCGTTACGCCGGGATGACGGTTCGGGCCCCTGTGTGACAGCCGTGTATCGATCTCGCTGCCCACGGGTGTCCCGATAGGCTGCCCGGGCACGACACCGGTGGGACGAGCGAAGGAGATGGGCATGACGTGGTTGGTCACCGGTGGGGCCGGCTACATCGGCTCCCACGTGGTCCGGGCGTTCCGGGAGGCCGGGGTCGGGGTCGTCGTGGTGGACTCCCTGGTCAGCGGGCACAGCAGCTTCGTCCCCGCCGACGTCCCCTTCGTCCGCGGCACCGTCCTGGACGGCGACCTGGTGCGGCATGCGCTGGTCGAGCACGAGGTCACCGGGGTCGTGCACCTGGCCGGGTTCAAGTACGCCGGGGTCTCGGTGCGTCGGCCGCTGCTGACCTACCAGCAGAACGTGACCGGCACCGCTGTTCTGCTGGAGCAGATGCAGGCGGCCGGGGTCGACAAGCTGGTCTTCTCCTCCTCCGCGGCGACCTACGGCACACCCGACGTCGACCTGGTCACCGAGGCCACCCCGACGTCGCCGGAGTCCCCGTACGGGGAGAGCAAGCTGATCGGGGAGTGGCTGTTGGCCGACCAGGCCACGGCCGTCGGTCTGCGCCACACGTCCCTGCGCTACTTCAACGTGGTGGGCTCGGCCACCGACGAGCTCTACGACACCAGCCCGCACAACCTGTTCCCGGTGGTGCTCAAGCTGCTGGCCGAGGGCCGGACGCCCCAGATCAACGGCGACGACTACGCCACCCCGGACGGCACCTGTGTCCGCGACTACATCCACGTGGCCGACCTTGCCGCCTCCCACGTGGCCGCCGCCCACGCGCTCGAGGCCGGCCGGACCCTGGAGCCGGTCTACAACCTGGGCAGCGGGTCGGGGGTGTCGGTCCGGGAGATCATGACCGCCATCGCCGAGGTCACCGGGATCGCCTTCGACCCCGTGGTCGCCCCCCGGCGCAGCGGCGACCCCGAACGGATCGTGGCCTCGGGCGAGCTGGCGGCCCGGGACCTGGACTGGCAGATGCGCCATACCCTCACCGACATGGTGGCCAGCGCCTGGTCGGCCCAGCAGTACGCCGCCGGGCGCTGACCCCGGGGTGTTGCGCCCGGCCCGGCTCGGGTGTTGCGCCCGGCCCGGCTCGGGTGCGGCGCCCGCCCCGGAACCTCCGCGCTCCCGCCCCGGGGGTGGGCTAGGGTGGGGCGTATGCAGCACGTTGCCCTTCTTGCCTAGCCGCGCGCAACTGTGCGTGCGGCTGCCCCTCGTGCCGATCAGCGGCGGGGGGTTTTTTCATGCCCACCGGCCCCTGCCGGGTGGTGGGAGGCAAGTGCGAGCCGGAGGAGAGAGATGACTCAGCAGGCCCAGGCCACCGGGCGCCCGGACGGGCCCGCCACCGACGACGAGCCCCCGCGTACGGGCTACGACGCCGCGGCCGCCCAGCAGCGCTGGCCCGCCTTCTGGGAGCGCGAGGGCACCTTCACCCCGCTCGATGACGGCTCGGCCGAGCGGCGCTACGTGCTCGACATGTTCTCCTACCCCTCCGGCGACCTGCACATGGGGCACGCGGAGGCGTACGTGATGGCCGACGTGGTGGCCCGGCACCTCAAGCTGCAGGGTTTCGACGTGCTGCACCCGATCGGCTGGGACTCCTTCGGGCTGCCGGCCGAGAACGCCGCCATCAAGCGCAACGCGCACCCCGCGGAGTGGACCTACGCCAACATCGAGACCCAGGCGACCTCCTTCCGACGCTACGGGCTG
>JAOPXW010000391.1 GCA_025964935.1 Friedmanniella sp.
ACGACCCCGGGTCACGCTCGTCTAGAGAATCGGTCCTCTTACTTCCGGGCAGGCGGGCGGGCCAAAACCAGGATTGGTCGCGGTCGCCCGGTGCCCTACACTCAGGCGTCGACGCCGTGCACTCCAACGGGCGGTCGCGGGGCGTAGCGTAGTGGCTAGCGCGTCTGCTTTGGGAGCAGAAGATCGCAGGTTCGAGTCCTGTCGCCCCGACCCAGCTGCTGGGCGGTCCGGTCTCCGCGGATGTGCTGGCGGACCATCCCGTGTGGTTGGATGTCGGGGTTCGTCAGCCCTGCGGGTGTAGCTCAATGGTAGAGCCCCAGTCTTCCAAACTGGCTACGCGAGTTCGATTCTCGTCACCCGCTCCAGCCCGCCCCGGACCCCGTCCGTCCCCACCGGGACGGACGGGGTTCTGCTCACTCCGGGATGAAGTCGAAGACGTCCGGGTTGGGACCGGTGCGTCCCTCTTCGCCCTTGTCCAGCGCCGTGATGGCGGTGATGTCGTCCTCGGTCAGCTCGAAGTCGAAGATCTCGAAGTTCTCCTTGATCCGCGACGGGGTCGTGGACTTGGGGAAGATGATGTCGCCGCGCTGCACGTGCCAGCGCAGGGTCACCTGAGCCGGGGACTTGCCCACCCGGTTGGCGATCGTGGTGATGGTCGGGTCCTCCAGCACGCCGCCCTGGGCGATCGGGGACCAGGCCTCGGTGAGGATGCCGTGCTGCTGGCCGTACGCCCGCACCTCGGCGTTGTCGAGGTAGGGGTGCACCTCGATCTGGTTGACGGCCGGGGTGATCTCGGTCTCGGCCGCCAGACGCCCCAGGTGCTTGGTCGTGAAGTTCGAGACGCCGATCGAGCGGGCGCGGCCGGCCCGGTAGAACTCCTCCAGCGTCTTCCAGGTGGAGACGAAGTCACCGTCGTAGAGGGTGGGGAGCGGCCAGTGGATCAGGAACAGGTCGACGTAGTCGAAGCCCAGGGCCTCGAGCGTGCCGTCGAAGGCGGCCCGGGCGGCGTCGGGCTCGTGGAAGCCGTTGTTGAGCTTGCTGGTGACGAACACCTCGCTCCGGTCCAGGCCGGAGGCACGTACACCCTCCCCCACGCCCTTCTCGTTCTGGTACATCTCGGCGGTGTCGATGTGGCGGTAGCCGATCTCGAGCGCCTGGCGCACGGCGTCGGCGGTCTCGGCGGGGTCGATCTGGAAGACCCCGAAGCCGAGCTGCGGGATGGTGTGGCCGTTGTTCAGCCGGAGGTCTGGGACTGCGGTCATGGTGGGGTTCTCCTTGGTCATCGTGACGATCCCGAGCCAGGCGGGTAACAGCCGGCTTCCGACGTGGACCGTCGTCCTGACTGTAGCCACCGGCCGTGAGCCCGCCGGACGCGGTGGGGCCCCGGCGGCCTGCTCAGCCCGGCGTCCCGGGGGCCCCGGTGACGTCCACGATCAGGGGGCGGTGGTCCGACAGGGCCATCGCCGGGGCGGCGGTGGCCCGCACGGCCCCGAGCCAGCCGCGGAGCAGGACGTGGTCGATCTGACGCCTCGGTGCCTCCACGGGCACGGTCGGGTGCCGGGCCAGGGGTCGGTATCCCGTGACCCGGGCCGGCGCCTCGCCGGTCAGGTTCAGGTCCCCCAGCAGGACGACCGGACCGCGCGCAGGGGCGAGCCGACGCGTGAGCCGCCAGAGCTGGTACTGCGCCCAGCCGGGCAGCAACGACAGGTGCGTCGCGGCCACGGTGACCTGACCCCCGGGCGTCTCCAGCCGGGCCAGCACGGCCACCCGCGCCTCGTCGTCCCACCGCCGGACCCGGCCGTCGCGCCACACCGGCAGCGGGAGCCGGAACCACGGCAGCCGGACCACCTGCCAGTCGAGCACCGGGTAGCGCGACAGCAGGGCGATCCCGTATCCCGCGGCACCCTGGACCGGCTCCGTCCCGGCCCGCCGCCAGTGTTCGCCGGGCCGGCAGCTGAGCGCCGGGACGAACCGGTGGCTGACCGCCGCCATCGCCTCGGCGGCCACGGCCGCGAGGTCGACGTGCCCCGAGCGCGGGCCGTCGAGGTCGACCTCCTGTAGGGCGAGCACGTCGGGATCGAGCGCCCGGACCGCCGCGGCGAGCCGGGCCGGGTCGACGACGTCGTCCCCCGGCGTCCGGCCGTGCAGGATGTTGAAGGTCACCAGACGCATGAGCCTGGATGCTAGCCCTTGGGTGCGCCAGCCTCCGGGACGACCGCCGGGCTCTCGGACCGCTTGGCCACCGTCGGCCGGGCGCGGGTGGCCCGCGCGACGGAGGCCTCCCGCACCGCCGCCGGGACGACAGTGGTCGAGAGGACCACCATCGAGTGGGCCGGGACGACGTGCTTGGAGCGTGACCGCCACGGCTTGACGTCGGTCGGGTCGACCGCGCCGGTGGCCGTGTCCAGCCGCACGAGCCAGTTGTCCCCGAACGCCTTCACCGGGGTCGTGAACGCGAGCGACTCGGCCCCGGCGTTGAAGAGCAGCAGGAAGTGGTCGTCGGTGATCCGGCGGCCCATGTGGTCGGGCTCGGGGATCGCGTCGCCGTTCAGGAAGACCATCAGGCTGCGGGCGAACCCCGCGCTCCAGTCGGCGTCGTCCATCAGGGAGCCGTCGGGCTTGAGCCACTCGATGTCGCCGAGCGAGCTCTGGCCGCCGTGCTTCGCGTCGCCGGCGAAGAACCGGCGTCGGCGGAGCACGGGGTGGGCCTTGCGGAGGGCGATCGCGGCCGAGCTGAACGCCAACAGATCCTTCTGGTCCGCGTCCAGGTCCCAGTCGACCCAGGCGGTCTCGTTGTCCTGGGCGTAGACGTTGTTGTTGCCGCTCTGGGTGCGTCCCATCTCGTCGCCGTGGGCCAGCATCGGCACACCTTGGCTGACCATCAGGGTGGTGATGAAGTTGCGCTGCTGACGCAGGCGCAGCTCGGAGATCTTGGCGTCGTCGGTGGGGCCCTCGACCCCGCAGTTCCAGGAGCGGTTGTGGCTCTCGCCGTCGTTCCCGTTCTCGCCGTTGGCGTCGTTGTGCTTCTCGTTGTACGAGACGAGGTCGCGCAGGGTGAAGCCGTCGTGCGCGATGACGAAGTTGATCGACGCGGTCGGGCGGCGGTCGGAGTGGGCGTACAGGTCGCTCGAGCCGCTGATCCGGGACGCGAACTCCGCCAGCGAGGACGGCTCACCCCGCCAGAAGTCGCGGACCGTGTCACGGTACTTGCCGTTCCACTCGGTCCACAGCGGCGGGAAGTTGCCCACCTGGTAGCCGCCGTCGCCCAGGTCCCACGGCTCGGCGATCAGCTTGACCTGGGAGATGACCGGGTCCTGCTGGATGATGTCGAAGAACGCCGACAGCTTGTCGACCTCGTGGAACTGCCGGGCCAGCGTGGCCGCCAGGTCGAAGCGGAACCCGTCGACGTGC
>JAOPXW010000392.1 GCA_025964935.1 Friedmanniella sp.
AGTCGAAGATCCCGATCGGAGCCTCAGAGTCCACGCGCACAACCTACGCTTGCCATCCGCTGTCCAAGCGCCGGTGACCGATCCCCGTGCGCGCTCAGCGCGAGGAATGCCCCAACGATCAAGCCCAGACCTGGGTGTCGAGGAAGTCCTCGGAGGCATCCAGGTCGCTGGTGTAGGCGCCGGTCGAGAGGTACTTCCAGCCGCCGTCGCAGATGATCAGGACGATGTCGGCCGACTCACCGGCCTTGACCGCCTTCGCGGCCTGGGCGAGGGCGGCGTGCACGATCGCTCCGCTGGACAGGCCGGCAAAGATGCCCTCCCGCTCGAGCAGCTCGCGCACCCGGCGTACGGCGTCCCGCGACCCGACCGAGAACCGGGAGGTGACGTAGGTCGGGTCGTAGAGCTCGGGCACGAAGCCCTCGTCCAGGTTGCGCAGCCCGTAGACCAGCTCGCCGTAACGCGGCTCGGCCGCGATGATCTTGACCTCCGGCTTCTTGTCGGAGAAGAACCGGCCGATCCCCATCAGGGTGCCGGTGGTCCCGAGGCCGGCGACGATGTGGGTCACCTCGGGCAGGTCCTCGAGGATCTCGGGCCCGGTGGTCAGGTAGTGCGCCTCGGCGTTGGCCGGGTTGCCGTACTGGTAGAGCATCACCCAGTCGGGGTGGTCGGCGGCCAGGCCCTTGGCCACCCGCACGGCCTCGTTGGAGCCGCCGGCCGCCGAGGACGACACGATCTCAGCCCCCCACATGGCGAGGATCTGGCGACGCTCCATCGAGGTGTTCTCCGGCATCACGCAGATCAGCCGGTAGCCGGCCATCTTGGCCGCCATCGCGAGCGAGATGCCGGTGTTGCCGCTGGTCGGCTCGAGGATCGTCGAACCCGGCCGCAGCCGGCCCTCGGCCTCGGCGACGCGGATCATGTTCAGCGCGGCCCGGTCCTTGATGGAGCCGGTGGGGTTCCGGTCCTCCAGCTTGGCCCAGAGCCGGACCGTCGGGCTGGGCGAGAGCGCCGGCAGGCCGACGAGGGGGGTGTGGCCGACGGAGTCGGCGAGGGAGTTGTAGCGGGTCATCGGGTGCGGGGTCAGCCGCCGGCGACGGCCGGCAGCACGACGACGACGTCGCCGTCGGCGATCGGCGCGCTCAGGCCACCGCTGAAGCGGACGTCCTCGTCGTTGACGTAGACGTTCACGAACCGACGCAGGTTCTCGGACTCGATCAGCCGCGACTTCAGACCCGGGTTGCGGGCGTCGACGTCGTCGATGAGCTGCAGCAGGGTGGAGCCGCCCCCTTCCACGGCCTTCGCGCCGTTGGTGAACGTCCGCAGGATCGTGGGGATCCGCACCTCAACTGCCATGACTTGTCTCCTGAAACTCGTGTGTCGGGGTCCGAGCCCCTCCAGTACGCCTGTGGCAACGCCTCACCGCAGGAGGCTATTCCGTGATGTGGAGCTCTTCCTCGGTGACGACGCCGTCCAGGATCCGGTAGGACCGCACCTCCACCGGGCCCTCCCCCGCGCCGTTCTCGGCCGTGGAGACGAGGACGTAGTGGGCCTGCGGCTCCGCGGCGTAGGAGATGTCGGTGCGGGACGGATAGGCCTCGGTGGCCGTGTGCGAGTGGTAGACCACGACGACCTCCTCGTCGTTGTCGTCCATCTCGCGGTAGAGCCGCAGCTGCTCGGTCGGGTCGAAGCGGAAGAAGGTCGGCGACCGGTCCGCGTTGGTCATGGGCACGTAGCGGCGGGGCTCGTCGGACCCGATGGGGCCCGCGATGATGCCGCAGGCCTCGTCGGGGTGGTCGGCCCGGGCGTGGGCGGTCATGGCGTCCACGTGCGCGCGGGCGATTCTCAGCACCCGCGTCACCCTAGGTCGGCCCCCGACCGGCCCCGGCGGCTCTCGGACTGTGAGACCGGACGTCGGCGCCCTGGAAAGTTGCCGCCAGTGGAGGGTGTCCGCCCGGAACCGGCCGGAACCGGGGCACTAGCGTCGACTTTCCAGGGCGCATTTCTCGAACCCACAGGAGCAGCGATGATCCGGACCGACCACTACGTGCGTTTCGAGCGGGTCGACGGCGTGGACGCCACCGAGCACGGCCTGCTCGCGCACCTGCACGGCGAGCAGCTGCGGGTCGACGTGGTCCGCGCCGACCTCGTACGGCTCAAGATGAGCCGGGCGGGGGTGTTCGACGAGTCCCCCACCTTCGCCGTCTGCGTCGAGCCGCTGTCCGAGCCGGTGCCCTTCACGGTGGAGCGCGACGACGACCGCGTACGCCTGGTCACCGCCGACCTGACGGTCTCGGTCTGGCTGGACCCGTTCCGCCTCGACGTGCACCGGGCCGACGGCACGGTGGTGGTCGAGACCACGGCCGACGAGCACGGACGCTACTGGGCGTACGCGACCCTAAACGACGGCTTCACCCTGCGGCGGCGGTGCCGGCGTGAGGACGCCGTCTACGGGCTCGGGGAGAAGGGCGGTCGCCACAACCGCAAGGGCCGCGACTTCACCCTGTGGAACACCGACGTGCTGAGCCCCACCGAGACCCTGGAGTTCACCTCGCAGTACCCGGCCGGCCACCCGCGCGCGGACCGGACCAGTGTCGAGATGGACCCCTTCTACGTCTCCATCCCGTTCTTCTACCACCAGAGCTACCCCGACGGGGCGATGGCCGCCTCGTTCCTCGACAACGGCTACCGCGGGTCCTACGAGTTCTCCCTCGACGAGGAGTACCGGGTGCACTTCGCGGGCGGCCAGTACACCGAGTACGTCTTCGCCGGCCCCGACATGCCGCAGATCCTCGAGCAGTACACCTGGCTCACCGGCCGCACGGCGCCGCCGCCGCTGTGGTCGCTGGGCTACCACCAGTGCCGGTGGTTCGACTACACCCAGGAGGAGGTCGAGGCGCTGGCCACCCGGCACCGGGCCGACGCCATCCCCTGCGACGCCCTCTGGCTCGACATCGAATACATGGACGGCTACCGGGTCTTCACCTGGAACACCGACCGCTTCCCCGACCCGCCCGGCATGCTCGCGCGGCTCTCGGCGGACGGGTTCCGGGTCATCACCATCATTGATCCCGGCGTGAAGCACGACCCCGGCTACGCAGTGTTCGACCAGGCGCTCGAGCGGGACGTGCTCTGCCGGACCGAGGGCGGCGACCTCTACGTCGGCCAGGTCTGGCCGGGCAACACCGCGTTCCCCGACTTCGTCACCGAGGAGGCGCGGGCCTGGTGGGGTGAGCTCAACGCCGCTCACGTGGAGTCGGGGCTGGCCGGCATCTGGAACGACATGAACGAGCCGGCCACCGGCGACATCCCCTCCCACACCATGCGGTTCGGCCGGGGCGAGTTCTCGCACGAGCGCTTCCACAACCAGTACGCCCTGCTGATGGCCATGGGGACCACGGCCGGCCTGCGCAAGGCCCGGCCCGAGCTCCGCACCTTCGTCCTGTCCCGCGCGGGGTTCGCCGGCATCCAGCGCTACGCCGCCAACTGGATGGGCGACAACCTGGCCCGCTGGGACCACCTGGCGCTCAGCATCGCCATGGGGGCCGGCTTCGGGATCTCGGGCCAGGCCTTCGTCGGGGCCGACGTCGGGGGCTTCGAGGGCAACACCCAGCCCGAGCTGTTCCTGCGGTGGATGCAGTACGGGACCCTCACGCCGTTCTGCCGCAACCACTCCATGCTCGACAACGTCGACCAGTACGCCTGGGCGTTCGGCACGGTGATCGAGGACCAGGTCCGGACCGCGATCGAGCTGCGCTACCGGCTGCTCCCCTACCTGTACGCCTGCTTCCTCACCGCCTCCGAGACCGGCGCCCCCGTCCAGCGCCCCCTCGTGTTCGACCACCAGTACGACGGCACCGTGCGCGACCTCGACGACCAGTACCTGCTCGGGCCGGACCTGCTCGTGGCCCCCGTGGTCCAGCCCGGCACCACGGCCCGGCAGGTCTACCTGCCCGCCGGCGACTGGTACGACTGGCACAGCGACGCCCTGGTCGGCGGCTCCCGCTTCCACCTGGCCGCCACACCGATGGACCACATCCCGGTGTACGCCCGTGGCGGGGCCGTCATCCCGATGTGGCCGGAGGCGCCCGCCTCGACCGACGGCCACCACCCGGCCGTGCTGGAGCTGCACGTGTTCCTCCCGGTGGCCGACGGTCGCCACAGCTCCCTGCTGCAGGAGGACGACGGCCTGACCTTCGCCGCCCTGGACGGCGCCTGCTACCGCACCGTCCTGACCGTGGAGCGCACCGGGCGTCGGGTCGAGGTCACCGCCTCCGTCACGGGCGAGGGCTACCCCGAGTTCGCCCGGGAGGCCTTCGTGCTGGTGGTCCACGGCGCCTCTGTCGACACCCTGGAGCTGGGGCGGGGCGGGCCGGTCACCGGCACCGGCGGCCGCTTCACCCTGCCCGACACCGGCGCCGGTTTCACCGCGTCCTTCGCAGTGCCCGAGGCCTGAGGGGCGCCGGGAGGCGTCAGCGGGGTCCGGTCTCGTGGACTCCTCGGTCAGCCGGGGCGGCGGGCACCGGCGTACGGCATGTAGGCGACCTGGCTGTACTCGACGGTCTTACCGGGCCGCGGGGAGTGGATGATCCGGCCGTTCCCGACGTAGAGCGCGACGTGGCTGGGGCTCGGACCGTAGAAGAACACCAGGTCACCGGGCCGCAGGTCCGCCTTGGCCACCTTGGTGCCGAACGCGAACTGCTGCTGGCTGGTCCGCGGCAGGGTCACACCCGCCTTCTTCCACGCGGCCAGGACCAGACCCGAGCAGTCGTACGCGCTGGGGCCGACCGCACCGTAGGCGTACGGCTTGCCGAGCTGGGTCTGGGCGAAGGCCAGGGCCGTGACGCCCTTGTTGCCGGTGACGACCGGAGGCACCACCGGCGGGACGACGGGCGGCGGGGTGACCACGGCGGGTGAGGTGACGGCCAGGCTGCCGAGGTAGGCGATGTAGACCCAACGGAGGCTGCCGGCGTAGCGGGTCTGGGCGTAGCCGTTGGCGACCTTGCCGGTCAGGGTCACCGCCGACCCCTCCGGCAGCCGACCCACCAGGCTCCGGGTCGCCGCGGCGCCGCTGCGCACGTTGACCCGGGTGGTGGTGACCTTGGTCCCCGTCGTGGTGATGGTCCGCGGAGCCGCCGGCCCGCCGGTAGCCGGGCGGTACAGCGAAGCCGACCGGACGTACGCCGTCTGCCGGTGGAAGCGGACGGGAGCCCAGCCGCCGGCCGTTCTGCCGACGACACTGATCCGGTGCCCTCGCTCCAGGGTGCCGACCAGGCGGGCGGTGCCGGACGCCGATCCGCGGACGTCCAGGTGGCCGGTGGCGCGGGCCATCACGGTGGAGGCGGACGCGGGCAGCGCCGCCGACCCCAGGAGGGCGGCGGCGCACACGGTCATCGCGAGCAGCAGGCGGAGGCGGACGGCGGCACGGCGCATCGGGGGTTCTCCCTCGTCGAATGGGTGCCCCGAGCCCCCGGACCGGCCGGGATGTGACGATCGTATGGCGCCTGAACGATCGGTGCGGGCGTTACGAGAAAGAGATACCCGCCCGGATCAAGCCGACACGCCGGAACAGGCTGTCACTTTCTGATCACGTCGGCGTCTCTCGCCGCCCACCCCTCAACCCCCGCCCGCTCAGGGCAGCCCGCTCAGAGGGCCGAGATCAGGGTCTCCTGCGCGAAGCCCAGCCAGTCGTAGACGCTGACCATGAAGCTGCGGGGGTCTTCGTCCGACAGCTCGGCCAGCTGCTCTGCGGTCTCGGCGTCGGTGATCCCGAGCCGCGCGGCCACGGCGAGCCGGACCGAGGTCAGGGTCCGCAGCCAGGCGTCGGCCTCCTCGCGGGGGATCTTGAGGTCCCGCTCGCCCTCGCCGGTCTCGGTCAGGCGGCCCAGCACGAGCTCGGCGTCCCGGACCTTCTTGACCTTGAGGTCGCGCTCGGTGAAGCGCCGGAAGTCCGAGGAGGCGGCGGCGTCGTGGGGATAGGCGGTGGGGAACAGGCGGCGCAGCACCGGGTCGTCGGACACCTCGGGCTCGTCGGGGTCGACCTGCAGGTCACGGGTCAGCTGCTCGAAGAGGTCACCCGACTCCTCGGCCGGCCGGAGACCCTCCGGCTCGCCGTCGGAGACCAGCTCCACCAGCTGGTGGACGAGGGAGGTCAGGAGCTCGACCTCGTAGCCGCTCAACCGGGTGGTGATGACCCCGCCGCGGCGGCGCTGGAAACGCTTCATGGCTAGTCCCCGGACTTGTCGAGGGTGGCCCACAGGCCGTACTCGTGCATGGCGGTCACGTCGCGCTCCATGGCCTCGCGGCTCCCGTCGGACACGATGGCCTTGCCGTCGGTGTGGACCTGCATCATCAGCTTCTCGGCCTTGGCCTTCGGGTAGTGGAAATAGCTGACGAAGACGTGCGTCACGTACGACATCAGGTTGACCGGGTCGTCCCAGACGATGGTGACCCACGGGGTCTGCGTGAGCGCCTCCTCCGCGGGCCGCTCGACCACCGCGGTCCCGCCCGCGGGCACGACACTCTCCCCCTCCGACTCCGGCATGCGCCCATTGTGGCAGGCAACCGGAGCCGCTCTCACTACGCTGTTCGCTGTGACCGCCACGACCGACCCGGCACCCCGCGCCCTGGCGCCCTGGGGACCGACCGAGGTCCCCACCACCGCCCTGCTGACCGACCACTACGAGCTGACCATGCTCCGGGCGGCCCTGCAGGCGGGCACGGCCGACCGACGCTGCGTGTTCGAGCTCTTCGCGCGACGGCTGCCCAGCGGCCGCCGCTACGGCGTGGTGGCCGGGGTGGGCCGCGCCCTGCGCGCGCTGCGGCACTTCCGCTTCGACGAGGAGGCCTTGCGCTTCCTGCGCGAGACCGAGGTCGTGGACGAGGCCACGGCCCACTGGCTGGCGGACTTCCGCTTCTCCGGCGACGTCTGGGGCTACCCCGAGGGCGAGACCTACTTCCCCGGGTCGCCGGTCGTGGTCGTGGAGAGCACCTTCGCCGAGGGCGTGATCCTGGAGACGCTGCTGCTGAGCATCTACAACCACGACTCCGCGATCGCCTCGGCGGCGTCGCGGATGACCGCCGCCGCCGGGAGCCGACCGTGCATCGAGATGGGCTCGCGGCGTACGCAGGAGCTGGCCGCGGTGGCCGCCGCCCGCGCGGCGTACATCGCCGGCTTCGAGGCCACCTCCAACCTGGAGGCCGGGCGCCGCTACGGCGTACCCACGCGGGGCACCTCGGCCCACTCGTTCACCCTGCTGCACCACGACGAGCGCGAGGCGTTCGCGGCCCAGATCGCGGCCCTCGGCGAGGACACCACCCTGCTCGTCGACACCTACGACGTGACCACCGCCGTCCGGACCGGGGTCGAGCTGACCGGTGGCCGGCTGGGGGCGGTCCGGCTCGACTCGGGCGACCTCGCCGTGCTCGCCAGCCGCGTTCGGGACCAGCTCGACTCCCTCGGCGCCACCGGGACCCGGATCATCGTCACGAGCGACCTCGACGAGTTCACCATCGGCGCCCTGTCCGGCGCCCCGGTGGACGGCTACGGCGTGGGGACCGCGCTGGTCACCGGCAGCGGCCACCCGACCTGCGGCTTCGTCTACAAGCTGGTGGCCCGGGCCGACTCCGACGAGCCGGGCGCGCCCCTGGTCTCCGTGGCCAAGAAGAGCGCCGACAAGATCTCGGTCGGCGGCCGCAAGTACGCCCTGCGCCGGATCGACGCCTCCGGCACCGCCGAGTGCGAGGTGCTGGGGGTCGGCGAGCCGCCGACGAGCGACGGCAACGACCGCCCGCTGCTGGTGCCGCTGGTGCGCGCGGGTGAGGTGGTCGGGGACGAGCCCCTGGACCTGGCCCGAGAGCGCCACCGCCGCTCACGGGCCGAGCTGCCGCTCGAGGCCGCCAAGATGTCGCGGGGCGAGCCGGTCATCGACACCCGCTACGCCGGCACCGCCGACCCCAGCCCCTTCCGCCGTCAGGAGAGCCGATGACCGCCGAGACGCCCGTCGAGGAGACCGAGGACACCGTCGGCGACCCCGGCCGCGTGCTGGTCGTGGTCGACGTGCAGCGCGACTTCTGCGAGGGCGGCTCGCTGGCCGTGGCCGGGGGCAGGGCGGTGGCCGCCGGTATCAGCGCGCTACTCGCCGGCCCGCACGGCTACGCCGCGGTGGTGGCCACCCGCGACCACCACATCGACCCGGGGTCGCACTTCTCCTCCGAGCCGGACTTCGTGAGCTCCTGGCCGCGGCACTGCGAGGTCGGGACCCCCGGGGTCGAGCTGGTCGACGAGCTCACCTTCCGCAGCTTCGACGCGGTCTTCGACAAGGGCGAGTACGCGGCGGCCTACTCCGGCTTCGAGGGCCGGTCCGCCGCCGGGGAGGACCTGGCCGGCTGGCTGCGGTCGCGGGGGCACCGCGCCGTGGACGTGTGCGGCATCGCCACCGACCACTGTGTCCGGGCGACCGCCCTGGACGCGGCCGCCGCCGGGTTCGTCACCACCGTGCTGCTCGACCTGACCGCGGCGGTGTCGGCCGAGCGGGCCGCGGAGACCCTGCTCGAGCTGGCCGCCGCCGGGGTCGCGGTGGAGGACCGCTCCACGACCGAGGCGAGCTGACGCCGTACGGGGTCAGCCGGCCCGGCGGGCCGTCACGAGCAGGTACTCCCACTCCATGGTCGAGCCCTGCCCCAGGTGCTCGCGGGCCAGGTCGAGCAGAGCCTGGTCCAGGGCCGCGGTCCGCTCCGGGTCCCCGGCCACGCTGCGGTAGGCCATGATCGTGGGCCCGAAGGCCGCCCGGAAGAAGCTGCGGAAGTCCTCGGGCCGCTCGAACCTGTCGACGGTGAGGGTGCGGCGTACGGCGACCAGGTCTTCCACCGCCGACCCCAGGAGGCCCGCGACGTAGTCCGCCTCGCCCCAGCGGATGGCCGGCGCCGCGCCGGGCGGGAGCGGGGGGCTGAAGGGGCGGTGCGCAGCGAACAGCCCACCGACGAAGCCCTCCGGGGTCCAGTTGGCCAGCGCGATCCGCCCGCCGGGGCGGCAGACCCGGACCAGCTCGCGGGCGGCCTGCTGGTGGTGCGGTGCGAACATCACCCCGACGCAGGACAGCACCACGTCGAACTCGCCGTCGGCGAACGGCAGGTGCTCCGCGTCCGCCACCCGCCACTCCAGGTCGAGCCCGGCCGCGGCCGCCTCGACGCGGCCGGCCTCCAGCAGCTCCGGTGTCAGGTCTGAGGCCACCACCCGGGCACCGGCCCGGGCCGCCGGCAGGGACGCGTTCCCCGACCCCGCCGCCACGTCCAGGACGCGCTCACCGGTCTGGAGCTCGGCCGCCGCCACCAGAGCGGCACCGAGCCCGGCCACGACCTCCCGGGCCACGGCGGGGAAGTCCCCCAACGCCCACAGCGCCGCGTGCCGCGCCTTCAGCTCCCGGTCCGCCCGTTCCCGTTCCGCCTGCTCCGGGTCGGTCTGCCCGCGGTCCGCCTGATGCGGGATCGTCATCACTGGTCCACCTGTCCTGTGCTGGGCTGGGTCCGGGACTCCGTCCCCTCCGACAGGAGCCGGGTGACCTCACGGTGATACCAGGGAGGTCGCGCAGGTCCGGGGGTCTGGGCGGCCGACCTACAGTGGACCGATGAACTGGAGCATCGCCGACCTGCCCACCCAGACCGGACGGACCATCGTCGTCACGGGCGCCACCAGCGGACTCGGCAAGGTGACCGCGCGGGCGCTGGCCGGCGCGGGCGCCCGGGTCGTCCTGGCGGTCCGC
>JAOPXW010000396.1 GCA_025964935.1 Friedmanniella sp.
GGCGAACAGCCCCTCCCGGACCGCCCGGTTGAGGGCGTTGCGGGCCTCGGGCCGGTTGATGGTCACCCACGCCGCCGGGCCGCGGCGCTCGTAGCGGACGACCTCGGCGGAGCCGGGCCCGCCGGCGGAGCTGGAGTCGGAGCTGAACTGGGGGCTCATGGCGAGTCTCCTCCGTCGTGGCCCTCGGCCGACTCACCGAGCACGACCAGCCGCTGCCCGACGTCGACCTGCTCCCCGACCGCAACCAGGACCGCCTCCAGCACCCCGGCGTGCGGGGCGCGGACCGTGTGTTCCATCTTCATCGCCTCCACCACGAGCAGGGCCTGACCCGCCTGGACCGGCTGTCCCGCGGCGGTCTCGACGCGGACGACCAGGCCGGGCATGGGGGCGAGGAGGGACCCGGCGACGTCGGCCGCGGCCGGGGCCGGCAGCGGGTCGACCCAGATCAGGTCGACCGATCCGGCGGGGCCGTGGACGTCGAGGTGGTCGTCGTCCACGGTGACCAGGAAGCCCTGTCGCAGCCCGTCGCGCTCCAGACTCACCCGGTAGCTGTCGGCGCCCGGCACGCCGTGCACCGTTGCCCCCACCAGGCCCAGTGGCCGGCCGTCCACCCAAACCTCGACTTCCTCACCGGTGCCCCGGGTCCGGACCGCCATCGGGTCTCCGCCCGCGCGCAGACGGACCGTCGGGTCGCCCGAGACGACGTTGCGCCAGCCGGCGGTGACGGCGACCTGCACCGACGCCTGCCGTCGGCGGTCGGCGCGGAGGGCGAGGACGGCGGCGACCGCGGCCTCGTCCCAGCGGTCGACGGGCTCCTTCAACAGGTCGGCCGGCGGGTGCCGGTCGAGGTAGCCGGTGTCAGTGCCCCCGGCCAGGAACTCGGGCTCGCTCAGCACCGCGACCAGCAGATCCCGGTTGGTCCGCACCCCGTGCAGGCGACTGTCCCGGAGGGCCGCCGCCAGGGTCGCGGCGGCCTCGGCCCGGGTCGGGCCGACGGCGACCACCTTGGCCAGCAGGGCGTCGTAGTAGGGGGTCACGGTCTGGCCGGCCCGAAAGCCGGCGTCGGTCCGGACCGTGTCGGGGACGGCGAACGCTCGCAGCCGACCGGTGGTGGGGAGGAAGTCGTGCAGCGGGTCTTCGGCGTACAGCCGGGCCTCGATGGCGTGCCCGGCGAGCCGGGCCCCGGTCACCTCGGGCGGGAGGGGATCGCCCTGGGCCACCAGCAGCTGCAGACGGACGAGGTCCAGCCCGGTGACCAGCTCGGTCACCGGGTGCTCGACCTGTAGCCGGGTGTTGACCTCGAGGAAGAAGAAGTCACCGGCGGCGTCCAGGACGAACTCGACCGTGCCGGCCCCGACGTAGCCCAGAGCCCGCCCGGCCGCCGTCGCGGCCGCGCCGAGCCGCTCCCGCAGCTCCGGCCCGACGGCGGGGGAGGGGGCCTCCTCGATCACCTTCTGGAAGCGACGCTGGACGGAGCACTCGCGCTCGAAGAGGTGCAGGACGGTGCCCGCCTGGTCCCCGAAGATCTGCACCTCGATGTGGCGCGGGTCGAGGAGGTAGCGCTCCAGGAACACGGTGTCGTCGCCGAACGCCGAGGCGGCCTCGCGACGCGCGCCGGCGACAGCCTCGACCAGGCCGGCGGGCCCGGTGACGATCCGCATGCCCCGTCCACCTCCGCCGGCGGAGGCCTTGACCAGCAGCGGGTATCCCACCCCGGCGCCCAGCGCGGCCAGGCCCGCCGGGTCGGTCGCCTCACCCACGGTGGCTCCGGGCAGCACGGGGACCCCGGCGGCCGTCATCAGTGCCTTGGCCCGGATCTTGGATCCCATGGCCGCGATCACGTCCGGTGCCGGTCCGACGAAGGTCAGCCCGGCGTCGCCCACCTGCCGGGCGAAGGCCGCGTTCTCGGAGAGGAACCCGTAGCCGGGGTGGACCGCGTCGGCCCCCGTACGCCGCGCCGCGGCCACCAGCAGGTCGCCCCGCAGGTAGGTGTCGGCCGGGCTGACGCCGGGGAGCCGTACGGCCCGGTCGGCCTGGGCGACGTGCGGCGCGTCGACGTCGGCGTCGGAGAAGACCGCGACGGTGCCGATCCCCATCCCGCGCGCGGTGCGCAGCACCCGGCAGGCGATCTCGCCGCGGTTGGCCACCAGCAGGGTGCGGATCGGGCTCACCGGGTCACATCCGGAACGTGCCGGAGCGGAGGCTGCCGGCGACGGGGGCGGAGTGGGCGGCCGACAGGGCGACCCCGAGAGCGTCGCGGGTGTCGCGGGGGTCGAGGACGGCGTCGTCGTAGACCTTGCCGGACATGAAGAACGCGTGTGACTCGGCCTCGATCTGGTCCTCCACCGCCCGGCGGCGGTTGTCGTCGGCGGCCTCGTCGAAGGGTCGCCCGGCGGACTCCGCCGAGGTGCGGGCGACCTGGGAGAGCACCCCGGCGAGCTGGGCGGCGCCCATCACCGCCTGTCGGACGTTGGGCCAGCTGAAGACGAAGCGCGGGTCGAACGACCGCCCCGCCATGCCGTAGTTGCCGGCCCCGAACGAGGCGGCCATGGTGACCGTGAGGTGCGGGACGGTGCTGTTGGCCACCGCGTTGATCATCTTGGCGCCGTCCTTGATGATCCCGGCCTGCTCGTAGCGGGTGCCGACCATGTAGCCGGTGGTGTTCTGCAGGAAGAGCAGGCAGGTGTCGGTCTGGTTGGCCCGCTGGATGAACTCGGTGGCCTTCTTGGCCTCCTCGCCGAAGAGCACGCCCCGGTGGTTGGCCAGCACCCCCACGGGATAGCCGTGCAGGGTGGCCCAGCCGGTGACCAGCGAGGTCCCGTACATCGCCTTGAACTCGTCGAAGTCGGAGTCGTCGACCAGCCGGGCCAGCACCTCGCGCGGGTCGAAGGGGACGCGCAGCTCGGTCGGGACCAGGCCGAGGATCTCCTCGGCCGGATAGCGCGGGGGACGGGCGGGCCCCGGTGGCGGGCCGGCCTTGCCCCAGTGGAAGCGGGACACCACCAGCCGCCCCAGCCGCAGCGCGTCCCGCTCGTCCACGGCGAAGAAGTCGCCCAGACCGGAGATCTGGGTGTGCATCGCCGCGCCGCCCAGGTCCTCGGCGTCCGCGTCCTCCCCGGTAGCCATCTTGACCAGCGGCGGCCCGCCCAGGAAGACCTGCGCCTGCCGGTCGACCAGCACCGCGTAGTCACACATCGCCGGCACGTACGCCCCACCCGCGGTCGAGTTGCCGAAGACCAGGGCCACGCTGGGCACCCCGGCCGCCGACAGGGCGGTGAGCTCGGCGAAGACCCGGCCGAAGGGGATGAAGATGTCGGCCTGGGTCGGCAGGTCCGCCCCGCCGGACTCGACGAGGTAGACCACGGGCAGCCGGTTGACCCGGGCGATCTCCAGGGCCCGCAGGTTCTTCCGCAGCGTGTACGGGTTCATCGTCCCGCCGCGCACCGTCGGGTCGTGCGCGAGGATCACGCACTCGACCCCGGACACGACCCCGATGCCGGTCACGATGCCGGCGCCGACCGTGTTCTCGGTGCCCCACGCCGCCAGGGTGGACAGTTCGAGGAAGGCGGTGTCGGGATCGAGCAGCAGCTCGATCCGCTCGCGGGGCAGCAGCTTGCCGCGGGCCCGGTGCCGGGCCACGTAGGTCTCCCCGCCGCCGGCCACGGCCTGGGCCTGGGCCGCGTGCAGGGCCTCGACCTGGGCCAGCAGCGCGTCACGGTTGCGGGCGTACTCGGGGCTCCCCGTGTCCAGCCGGCTGGTCAGCACGGTCACCGCGCAACCTTCCCGCCGTGGCGCATGTCAGGCCTCTCCGTTGAGGTGGATGGTGGTGCGGCCGGAGCCCCCGCGCGGCCGCCTGCTCCCACGATCAGTCACGCGGCGGAGGCCGTCAAGGGCGGGCGTTGATCATGTGGATAAGTCGGGTGGAAGCGGGGCTGTGCAAAACCTGCCGGTGCCGCCCCGGGCGGGGCTACAGTCGGATCACCGGGCAACGAGGCAGGTGGCGGCATGGATTTTGCGGTCAGCGAGGAGCACCACGCGCTGCGCAAGGCGGTGGCGGAGATCGCCGCTGACTTCGGCGGGGCCTACTACGCCCGCAAGGCCGAGGCGCGCGAGTTCACCAGCGAGCTCTGGGACACGCTCGGCCGCTACGGCTATCTGGGGGTCGCCATCCCGGAGACGTACGGGGGTGGCGGCGGCGGGCTGACCGAGCTGGCCATCGTGTGCGAGGAGTCCGCGGCCCAGGGCTGCCCGGTGCTGCTGATGATCGTGTCGTGCGCCATCTCCGCCGAGGTGATCACGACGTACGGCACCGACGAGCAACGCCAGACTTGGCTGCCGGGGCTGGCCAACGGGGAGACCAAGGTGGTCTTCGCCATCACCGAGCCGGATGCCGGGTCGAACACCCACCGGCTGACCACCACCGCTGTACGCGATGGCGAGGGCTACCGGCTGAACGGCCAGAAGTACTACATCTCCGGGGCCGACGAGGCCGACGCCATCCTGGTCGTGGCCCGGACCGGCACCGACGACGCCACCGGTGCCGCCCGCCTCTCGCTGTTCTTGGTCGACACA
The DNA here is from genome assembly GCA_025964935.1 of Friedmanniella sp. Taxonomy (GTDB): domain Bacteria; phylum Actinomycetota; class Actinomycetes; order Propionibacteriales; family Propionibacteriaceae; genus Microlunatus. The sequence goes on from JAOPXW010000396.1 coordinate 4,573, forward strand.
GGGACGCCCGGTCTGGTGCTGCAGCCGCTGCCCGTGGCCGTGGCCGTGCCCGAGCGGCAGTTCACCCTGTTCTTCGACGATGTGTACGTGGCCGCCGACCGCCGGGTGGGGGACGAGGGGGACGGCTTCCGGCAGGTGTTCCACGGGCTCAACCCGGAGCGGGTGACCGGGGCCGCGCTGTGCGTGGGGATCGGGCGCTACGCGCTGGGCCGGGCCAGCCGGTACGCCACCGAGCGGCACGTCTGGGGGACCCCGATCGGGGCCCACCAGGGCATCGCCCACCCGCTGGCTCAGGCCAAGATCGAGGTCGAGCTCGCGGCGCTGATGACGGCCAAGGCGGCCTGGCTCCACGACCGAGGCGAGCCGGCCGGGGAGGCCGCCAACATGGCCAAGTACGCCGCCGCGGAGGCCGCCCTGGCCGCCATCGACGCCGCAATCCAGTCCCACGGCGGCAACGGGGTGTCCACCGAGTACGGCTTGATCCCGCTGTGGGGCCTGGCCCGGCTGCTCCGGATCGCCCCGGTCAGCCGGGAGATGATCCTGAACTACGTGGCGCAGCACTCGCTCGGGCTGCCCCGGTCCTACTGACGGGTTCGGGAGGCTCCGATCAGGTCAGACCTGGTCGTCGCCCGCCTCGGGGTTCCGGGTGAGGCGCTGGGCCAGCTCGGCGTCCTCGGGGTCGGGGAGCTCGGCGACCAGGACCTGGGTGCACCACTTGCAGGTGAGGGCGTCGACGGCCACGAACTCCTTGCAGTACGGGCACTCCCGCTGACCCTGCGCGCGGAAGTTGCCCAGCCCGGCGCGAGTGATGATCTTGACCAGGCCGAACAGGACCAGGCCCAGGATGAGGAAGCTCAACAGGTCGCCGAGGAACAGCCCGTAGTGGACCTCACCCGAGCCGACGTGCCAGACCAGACCCGCGGTGTCCGGCGCTCCGCCGAGGGCGGCGATCAGGTCCATGATCACGTTCTTGGCCAGCGACTCGACCACGGCCGCGAACGCTGCTCCGATGATGAACCCCAGGGCCAGGTCCAACATGTTCCCGCCGAGGGCGAACCCCCGAAACTCTGCCCATGACTTCTTCATGACTCTCCCTGGTGGTGCGTGCCGATGCCTCCACGTCAGCGTAAGGAGCGGCGGGTGCTTGCGCCCGCTACCGGGGCTCGGAGCGGGCGTGTCGAGCCCACGGACCCCACTGCGGTGGGGCCGGTCGCCGGCGACCGCTTGATACCCGAATCGTGTCCTGACCAGGGGGTTGGCTCCGGCTCACACCCCGACGAACGGGTCTAGTCTGGAAGGCGATCGGGGTGCGGTCTTGAGGTCCGGTGCGGTGGCCGCCGCGGCGTACGCACGACCGGTCGGGAGGGGCAAGCCAAGGAGGCAGCGCCATGCGGACGTCAGCTCGCAGCCTGGTCGCGTCGTGCACGTTGGTGCTGGTGGGCTGCGCGTCAGCGGGGCCTCTGGTGGTCGCGCCGAACCCGTCTGTGTCAGGGTCCGCAGCGGCACCGGTCGCCGTCGCGACCGCCACCCCGGACCCCAGCCGTGCGGCGCCCGCCGCCACCCCCGCGGCGTGCACGAACCGCAGTGTCCTGGCCGGCTGGTCGACGCGCCGCCTGGGCCTGCTCACGGTCGCGGTGCCTGCCCAGGAGACCTCGGTCAGCAGCGTCCAGAGTGAGGTCGCCGCCGGGGTGGGCGGGGTGCTGCTGTTCGGCAGCAAGGCGCCCACCAACCTCGGCACCCAGCTCAAGGCGCTGGAGACCCACGTCCCGGGCCGCCGGGGGCTGCTGGTGATGACGGACGAGGAGGGCGGCGGGATCCAGCGGATGGCCAACCTGGTCGGCTCGCTGCCCTGGGCGGCCTGGATGGGGAAGAACTGGACGGCCGCGCAGATCCGCAGTCACGTGGCCGCGGTCGCGGCCCGGATGTCGGCCGCGGGGGTCACCATGGACCTGGCTCCGGTGCTGGACGTCGACGGCCGGAACGAGGCGCCGAGCCGGACGAACCCGGACGGCTGGCGCTCGTTCAGCGGTCGGACCACGACCGTCACCCGCGACGGGCTGGCCTACCTGAACGGTCTGCGCGACGGGCACGTCATCCCCGTGGTCAAGCACTTCCCGGGCATCGGTCACTCCACCTACAACTCCGACGACGGTACGGCGTACGCCCTGGCCTGGTCGACGCTGAAGCAGGTCGGGCTGCCGCCCTTCACCGCGGCCATCGCCGCCGGCACGCCGGCCGTGATGGTGTCCAACGACATCGTCCCCGGCCTGGCCACCAACATCGCGAGCCTGTCGCCGACGACGATCACCTACGAGCTCCGGGGCCAGCTCGGCTTCCGGGGCCTGGTCATCACCGACTCGCTCACCGCCAAGGCCGTCACCAACGCCGGCTACACCCTGCCGCAGGCGGCCGTCCAGGCCCTGCGCTCCGGCGCCGACATGGTCACCTTCTCCGGCACGACCTCCGTCGGCCCCCGCACCGCCGCCATCGCCGACGCGATCGTGGCCGCCGTCGGGACCGGTCGGCTGAGCCGGGCTCGGCTGGTCGACGCGGCTGCCCACGTGCTGGGGGTGCGGCACGTCAGGCTGTGCGGTTGACCCGTCCACAGCAGGGCGGCCGTGTGGAAACCGCTCGGCGCCGGTCAACCGCGTGCGCCGACTATTACGATCATGTGACAAAGCCCCACCCCGCCTGCCCGCGGCCCTCGCACCTGTGGTTGCCTACAGACACCACATTGACAACGCAGTCAAGGAGGGCTGGATGCCGCGGAGTCGGGGCAACAGCGTCGTGATGGTCGACGTCGCTCGAGAGGCTGGGGTCTCCCAGAAGACCGTCTCTCGGGTCATCAACCATGCGCCGCACGTTCGCGCCGAGGTGCGGGACCGCGTGCTGGCCGTCATCGACCAGCTCGGGTACCGACCCAACGTCGCCGCCCGCGCCCTGGTGAACCAACAGCGTCGAACTCACGTTCTCGGCGTCATCGCGGTCGGTCTGCCCCTCTTCGGTCCCGCCAATCGTGTCTTCAGCCTGGAGCAGGCCGCCCGTGAACAGGGTTATGAGCTGGCACTCGCCTCCCTGCCGGACATGGATCCGGCGGGCATCCGGAAGGCCATCGACGGCTTGTTGGCGCGAGGGGTCGAGGGCATCATCTTCGAAGTCCCCAACCATCTGGTCAGCGTCGACGAGAGTGTCTTCCGTGGGGTGCCCATCGCGACCAGCGTGGGGCGGATCCCCGGCATCCGCCAGCAGGTCGTGATCGACACCTTCCAGGCCGAGATGGGATGCCTGGCCACCGAGCACCTGCTCGAGCTCGGACACGAGACGGTGTTCCACGTCGCTGGGCCAGAGGAGTGGGACGCGTCTCGCGAGCGCCGGCAGGGTTGGTCGATGGCCTTGGCGGCGGCGGGTCGTCAGCAGCCGGACGTGTTGCAAGGCGACTGGTCAGCTCGGTCCGGCTACGCACTCGGTCAGAGACTGGCCGCCCGGCCCGAGGTCACCGCCATCTTCGCCGCCAACGACTCCCAGGCCATGGGTGTCATCCGCGCGCTCACCGAGGCCGGTCGTGGTGTCCCCGGCGACGTGTCGGTCGTCGGAAACGACGACGTCCCCGAGGCCGAGTTCCTGATGGTGCCCCTCACCACCCTCCGCTCCGACCAGCAGGCGATCTCCGAGCGGGTGCTTTCCGGTCTGGTCGCCCTCATCGAGGACCGAGACCCCGATGCACCCGGCCCCCCGATCGCGCGGGAACTGGTCATCCGTTCGTCCACCGGACCACCGCCACGCCGGCCGTCAGGCCTTTGACTCCCGGCGTCTCTGCACCCTCACCCACTCTCGATCATCCAGCGTTCAACGTCGAAAGAAGGAACACATGTCCGACACCCCGTTCACCCGCCGCCGCTTCCTCGGTACTGCCCTCGGAGCCTCTGGCGGTCTCGCGCTCGCGGCCTGCGGGGGCGGTGGCGGAGCCAGCACTCCGGCCCCCGCCGCCGCCCAGAAGGTCACCCAGGCCCAGATCGACGAAGCCATGAACAAGGACACCGAGCTCACCCTCTGGAGCTGGGTGCCGGACCTGCAGAACGAGGTCGACCTGTTCGAGAAGAAGTACCCGAAGGTCAAGGTCAAGCTCGTCAACGTCGGAGCCGGCGCCGTGGAGTACCAGAAGCTCCGGGCCGCCATCAAGTCCGGTCAGGGTGCCCCTGACGTCGTCCAGATCGAGTACCAGTACATCCCGTCGTTCACTTTGACCAAGGACCTGCTCGACATCTCCCCCTATGCCACGCCGGAGGTGAAGTCGCAGTACCCCGACTGGGTCTGGTCCCAGGTGACCAACGGTGAGGCCCTCTACGGTGTTCCGCAGGACACGGGTCCGATGGGTCTGCTGTACCGCGACGACCTGCTCAAGGCCGCGGGGGTCGAGGTGCCGAAGACCTGGCCCGACTTCGCCACGGCGGCTGAGAAGTACCACGCGGCCAACCCCAAGAGCTATCTCGCGAACCTGGCCCCCAATGACCCCGGCCACTTCGTCTCCTACCTCTGGCAGATCGGCGCCCGGCCCTTCTCCTACGACGGCACCAAGACGGTCAAGGTGGACCTGGCCAGCGAGGACGCCAAGAAGGTGGCCCAGTTCTGGAGCGACCTGGTGGCCAAGGGTGTGGTGTCGGTCGACGCCGACTTCAACACCGCGTGGTACCAGGGCTTCTCCAACGGAAAGTACGGAGCCTGGCCCGCGGCGGCGTGGGGGCCGGTCTTCCTGCAAGGGTCGGCGAAGAGTACGTCTGGGAAGTGGCGGGCCACCGACCTCCCGCAGTGGGACGCCAGCAAGCCGGCCTCAGGCAACTGGGGCGGCTCGACGGACGCCGTGTTGAAGATCAGCAAGAACCCGATCCCTGCGGCGCAGCTCGCCCTGTTCATCAACACCGACCAGGAGTCCGCCCTCAAGCTGGCGACCGAGCAGTTCCTGTTCCCGCCGTCGACCAACGTCTTGAAGGACCCGAAGTTCGCCGATCAGGCATCGCCCTTCTACGGCGGCCAGAAGGTCAACGCGAAGTTCGCGGAGATCGGCGCCACGGTCACCCCCGACTTCGCCTGGCTGCCCTTCATGGACTTCGTCTACTCGAACTTCAACGACACGCTCGGCAAGGCGATCGCCGACAAGACCGACCTTGTCGCCGGGCTCCAGAAGTGGCAGGACGGAGTCGCCGGTTACGCCAAGGCTCAAGGGTTCACGCTCGCCTGAGCCCCCGCCGGGGCCGCCGGCCGCTGATGTGCTCGACCGAGAGCCTCATCAGTCGGCCGGCGCGCTCAGGCCCAGTGTTTCTTCAGCTCTGAAAGGGGCGAAAAATGGCTACTGCGACCCGCACGGTCGAAACCCTGACAAAGACCTCGCCACCCACCCGCAAGCCGTTGACCGTGTCGAAGAAGCGCCAGTACCGCGCGGCCTATCTCTTCGTCCTCCCGTTCTTCATCATCTTCCTGGCCATGGTCATCGTGCCGCTGGGCTATGCCGGCTACCAGTCGTTCTTCACGCAGCAGCTCGTGGGCGGCGTCTCGTTCTCCGGCTTTGCCAACTACACCCGGGCCGTCACCGACCCGGCCTTCTTGTACGGCTTGGGCCGGGTGGGCTTGTTCCTGATCGTTCAGGTGCCGATCATGCTGGCGTTGTCGTTGTTTTTCGCCCTCGCGCTGGACAGCGGGATGGTGCGGCTGGCGAAGGTCGTCCGGCTGGGCATCTACATCCCGTACGCGGTGCCGGCCGTGGTGGCCGCCCTGATGTGGGGTTACCTGTACGGCCCGGACTTCGGGCCGTTCGCCCAGTTGTCCGACTATCTCGGCGCCGCGAAGATTCCGTTCCTCGAACCGGGCTACGTCCTGTTCTCGATCATCAACATCGTGAACTGGGAGTTCATCGGCTACAACATGATCATCATCTACGCCGCCCTGCGGTCGATCCCCACCGATCTCTACGAAGCCGCCCGGGTCGACGGTGCGTCGGAGCCGCGCATCGCCTGGTCCATCAAGATCCCCGCGGTCCGACCGGCGCTGATCCTGACGGTCATCTTTTCGGTGATCGGCAGCTTCCAGCTGTTCAACGAACCCCAACTACTGCGGATCATGGCGCCCAACGCGATCAACAGCAGCTACACCCCCAACCTGTACGCCTACACCCTCGCCTTCGTGAACCAGGACTCCAACTACGCGGCGGCGATCGCGTTCCTGCTCGGCATCGTCATCATGGTGCTCTCGTACGCCGTCCAGCTCTCGACCCAGCGCAAGGAGAACGCCTCATGACCACCATGGCCACCGGCGCTGCCGCCGTCCTCGCCACGGGTGCCGAAGAGCGACAGAACGAGCCGCAGAAGCAGCGCAAGAGCACGCTCCTGACGGTCCTCATGATCCTCTGCATGCTCTATTTCCTGTTCCCCCTGTTCTGGCTCTTCGTCGCGTCCACCAAGTCCAACGAGGACCTGTTCTCCACCTTCGGGCTGTGGTTTG
>JAOPXW010000003.1 GCA_025964935.1 Friedmanniella sp.
CTCGAACAGGCAGCCCTTGGGCTCGGGCTCGGCGAACCGCCGGCTGCGCAACCCGTCGGCGTCGACCGTGATCAGCTCACCGGGCGCGACCTCGCGGACCAGCGACGCACCGACGATGTCCAGCGCGGCGGTCTCGCTGGCCACGACCCAGCCGCGCTCCAGCCGACCCAGAACCAGCGGCCGGATGCCCTGGGGGTCGCGGGCGGCGTACAGGGTCTCCTCGTCCATGAAGACCAGGCAGAAGGCGCCGCGCAGCCGCGGCAGCACCTGCATCGCGGCCTCCTCGGTGCTGAGATCGGGGAAGGTCGCCATCAGGGCGGTGACCAGGGAGGTGTCGGTGGTGGACTCCAGCGAGAGCGAGCCGGGGAGCAGCGAGCCGCCGTCGTCCCGCTCGCTCAGCCAGGTCTGCAGCTCGAGGGTGTTGGTCAGGTTGCCGTTGTGACCCAGTGCGAGGCCGCCGGTGGCGGTGGAGCGGAAGGTGGGCTGGGCGTTCTTCCACACGCTGGAGCCGGTGGTGGAGTAGCGGCAGTGCCCCACCGCGAGGTGGGCGTCACCGAGCGACTCCAGGGTCGCCTCGTTGAAGACCTGTGACACCAGGCCCATGTCCTTGAAGACCACGATCTGCGAGCCCTTGCTGACCGCGATCCCGGCCGACTCCTGGCCGCGGTGCTGCAGGGCGTACAGGCCGAAGTAGGCGAGCTTGGCCACCTCTTCGTCGGGCGCCCAGACTCCGAAGACCCCACAGGCGTCCTGGGGTCCTCGGTCCTGGGGGTCGAGATCATGGTTCAGCAGTCCATCAGCGCGTGCCACTACCGCATGTTATCCCGGCGGAACCCCGCGACCCGCCGCCGCACCTGCCCCGGTCATCCGGGGACCGGGTGGCGACAGGGTCCGGAGGCCCGCCCAGCTGCCCATCCGGTGCCTGGCCACCTGCCTGTTTCTTCAGGTCCGGGCTGCAGCGGACCGGCTCCCGCCTGCGGGCCTACTCGACCTGACCGAGGGCGGGTGATGGACGGGCCGGCGGGTCGGCTGAGCGGGCGGACGGGCCGACAGTGCGGCTGAGCCACGCGGGCGGACCGACAGGGCGGCCGAGCCCTCCGGACCGGTGCCGACCTCAGCGAGGTCGGCGCCGCGTCCCTCAGGAGAGGTGCTTGATCTCCGGGCTCACCTTGTGGCCATCGTCGGCCCCGGTCTCGTCCTGACCGCCCTGTTGCGCCTGGGGCTTGTTGCCCTCACCCTCGGGGACCAGGGTCACGATGACCGCCTTGTAGGTCGGGGTGTTGCTGCCCGTCGCGGTGGAGTCCAGCGGGACCAGCGGGTTGGTCTCGGGGTAGTAGGCCGCCGCCGACCCCCGCGGGGTGTCGTACTCCACGACCCGGAACGAGGGCGCGCATCGCTGGATGTCGTCCTCGGGCCAGTAGGTGACGAGGTCGACGGTGTCGCCGGGGTTGAACCCGAGAGCGGTGATGTCCTCCCGGTGCATCAGGACGACCCGACGGCCGCCCTCGATGCCGCGGTAGCGGTCGCTGAGCCCGTAGATCGTGGTGTTGAACTGGTCGTGGCTCCGCAGTGTCTGCAGCACGACGTGCTTCGGCGGGACCTGGAGCATCTCGATCGGTGAGGCGACGAACTCGCCGAGACCGGACTTGGTGTGGAAGCTGCGGGTGTCGCGCGGCGGGTGCGGCATCAGGTAACCGCCGGGCTTGTGCACGTTGACCTCGTAGCTCTCGCAGCCGGGGACCACGCGCGCGATGTGTTCGCGGATGTTGCTGTAGTTGTCGCGCATCCCGCGCCAGTCGATGCCGTACCGGTCGCCCAGCGTGGCCTCGGCGATGTGGGTGAGGATCTCCACCTCCGACATCAGGAAGGGGCTGGCCGGGTCCAGCGGTCCGCGGGAGGAGTGTACCGAGCAGGTCGAGTCCTCGACCGAGATCCATTGCGGACCCGAGGCCTGGATGTCCTTCTCCGTCCGGCCCTTGGTCGGCAGGATCAGGGCGGTCTCCCCGCAGAGCAGGTGGGACCGGTTGATCTTGGTGGAGATCTGGACCGTCAGCGCGGTCCGCTGCAGCGCCTTGGCCGTGACGTCGGTGTCGGGGGTGGCCTGGACGAAGTTGCCCCCGAGTCCGATGAAGACCTTGACCTTGTCGTCGCGCATCGCCCGGATGGAGTCGACCGTGTCGAGACCGTTCTCGCGCGGCGGGTTGAAGCCGAACTCGTCCTGCAGGCTGTCCAGGAACGCGGCCGGCGGTCGCTCCCAGATGCCCATCGTGCGGTCACCCTGCACGTTGGAGTGGCCGCGCACCGGCAGCAGGCCGGCGGCCGGCTTGCCGATGTTGCCCTGGGCCAGCGCAAGGTTGACGATCTCCTTGATGGTGGCGACCCCGTTGCGGTGCTGGGTGAGGCCCATCGCCCAGCAGTAGACCGTGGCGTCGGAGTCGCGCACCATCTGGGCGGCGGCGGTGATCTCCTCACGGGTCAGCCCGGTGGTCTCGGTGACGACGTCCCAGTCCACGGCGGCGACGTGGTCGCGCCAGGTCTGGAAGCCGGTGGTGTGGGTGTCGATGAACGCGTGGTCCAGCGCGTCCCACTCGACCAGCAGCGAGCCCAGGGCCTGGAACAACGCCAGGTCACCGTTGACCTTGATGGCCAGGTGCAGGTCGGACAGGATGGTGCCCTTGCCCACGACGCCGCGCGGCACCTGCGGGTTCTTGAACCGGGTCAGCCCGGCCTCGCGCAGCGGGTTGATGGTGAGGATCTTGGCCCCGTTGCGCTTGGCGATCTCCAGTGCCGACAGCATCCGTGGGTGGTTGGTCCCCGGGTTCTGCCCAGCGATCACGATCAGCTTCGCGTTGTGGACGTCGTCCAGGGTCACGCTGGCCTTGCCGATGCCGATCGACTCCGCCAGGGCCATGCTGGTCGACTCGTGACACATGTTCGAGCAGTCGGGCAGGTTGTTGGTGCCGTACGCGCGGACGAAGAGCTGGTAGACGAACGCGGCCTCGTTGGAGGCCCGGCCGGAGGTGTAGAAGGTCGCCTCGTCCGGGCTCGACAGGCCCTTCAGCTGCTCGCCGATCAGCGCGAACGCCTCGTCCCACTCGATCGGCTCGTAGTGCGTCCCGCCGGGCCGCTTCACCATCGGGTGCGTGATGCGCCCCTGCTGACCCAGCCACATCTCGCTGTGGCTGTCGAGGTCGGCCAGGCTGTGCTTGGCGAAGAACTCCGGGGTGGCGCGGTCCTTGGTCGCCTCCTCGGCGACGGCCTTGGCCCCGTTCTCGCAGAACTCGGCCGCGTGCCGGTGGCCCGGGTCCGGGTCGGGCCAGGCGCAGCTCATGCAGTCGAAGCCCTCGGCCTGGTTCAGCTTGGCCCACGTCTGCGCCGTACGCGTCGGGCCCATCCGCTCCAGCGACCGCCGCATGGAGACCGCGACGGCGGTCGGGCCGGCTGCGTGGTGCTCCTGCGGTTCGACCCGCAGGTCGGACTCGTCGTAGTCGCGCGTCTGACGCTTGCTCATCGTGGTCGGCCTCTCGTCGTCGGGTGCGTTTACACCGTAACCCTCGTCACAACCGCGCCACACAATGGCCTGGGCCCCAGACCACAAAACCTCCGACCACCCGTGGCACACTCGCTCGGGACGGGCCGTACGGGCTCGCCACGTGTCGGCGTCCGCCGGCCGGCTCAGCGGCCCCAGGAGGGGCCTGACAAGGGGAACGCCCGATGGTGAACGTCGACCGACCTGCTGCCGCAGCGCAGCAGTCCAACCCGACCAAGGGACGCTGGCTGCTCGTCGCCGCCGCCCTGCTGCTGCAGTTCTCGATCGGAGCCGTCTACGCCTGGAGTGTGTTCAGCAAGGCCCTGCAGGCCGCCCCCGCCTTCAAGCTCAGCAAGGTCGAGGCCTCCCTCCCCTTCGAGGTCGCGATCGGCATGATCTTCCTCGGCACCTTCGTCGGTGGCCGGATCCAGGACCGGCGCGGCCCGCGGGTCGTGGCCCTGGTCGGCGGCGCCCTGTACGCGGTGGGCGTGATCCTGGCCTCCTTCGCCCACGACCACGCGCACCTGTGGCTGCTGGTGCTCGGCTACGGCGTGATCGGCGGGTTCGGGCTCGGACTGGCCTACATCGTCCCGATCGCCATGCTGCAGAAGTGGTTCCCCGACCGTCGGGGGCTGATCACCGGTCTCGCCGTCGGCGGCTTCGGCTTCGGGGCGGTCGTGACCTCGCCCGTGGCCCAGAGCCTGATCAACGGCAACCCGGACGTCCCGACCCGCGCGTTCCTGCCGCTGGGCATCGGCTACCTGGTGCTGGCCCTGCTCGGGGCGTCGGTGTTCAAGAACCCGCCTCAGGGCTACGCCGTGCCGGGCCACCACGCGGTGGCCGCCGACCAGCCGGACGACGCCGACGCCATCAACTACACCCAGGGCGAGGCGCTGCGGACTCCGCAGTGGTATCTGCTGACCGCCATCCTCACCCTGAACGTCATCGCCGGCATCTCCCTCATCTCGCAGGCCGCGGCCAGCGCGACCGACATCGCGGGCTACAGCAAGGCCGGCGCCGCGTCGCTGGTCGGGGTGCTGGGCCTGTTCAACGGTGGTGGCCGCATCATCTGGGCCGCCGTCTCGGACCGGCTGGGCAAGATGCGCACCTTCGCGGCGCTGCTCGGTCTGTCGGGGGTCTCGCTGGTGCTGCTCCCGCACGCCGGGAACGCCGTGCTCTTCTTCATCCTGACCGCCGTGATCTACCTCTGCTACGGCGGCGCCTTCGGCACCATGCCCTCGACCGCGGGTGGCTTCTTCGGCATCAAGAACGCCGGCGGGATCTACGGCCTGATGCTGATCGGCTGGAGCCTCGGCGGGGTCGTCGGACCGGTCATCGCCGCCGCGCTGATCGGTGGCGACAAGAACTACGGCACGGCCTACACCGTGATCGGGATCATCACCCTGGCCGCGATCGCCCTACCGCTGGTGACGAAGCCCCCGCGGACCCGCCGGACCGCCTGACCGCTCCGGGCCGGCCGGGGTGCACCCGGCCGGCCCGGCGGCTCGGCGTCCTGAGCGGTCCCGTCGGTCTAGTCGGTCTTGGTGGTCCGCCAGGCGCGCTCGAACGGCAGCCGCCACGCGTGCGGGGCGACCAGCTGGTGGATGGCGTTCGGACCCCAGGAGCCCGCGGCGTACGGCTTGACCGGCGGCGGGTTCTGCAGCAGCGGCTCCGAGCGCTCCCACAGACTCTCGATGCCCTCGGCGGTGGTGAACAGGGTGTGGTCGTCGCGCATCGCGTCCATGATCAGTCGCTCGTACGCCTCCAGCACGTCCCCGGCCCGGTCGGTCTCCTGAGTGGAGAACTGCATGCTGAGCTTGTCCAGCTTCATCCCGGGTCCGGGGCGCTTGCCGTAGAACGACAGCGACACCTTGGACTCGTCGGCCAGGTCGAAGGTCAGGTGGTCCGGGCCTGAGGACCCGACGCCCGAGCCGGCCGGGAACATGCTCTTCGGCGCCTCCTTGAAGGCGATCGAGATGATCCGCTGCCCCTCGCCCATCTTCTTGCCGGTCCGGCAGTAGAACGGCACCCCGGCCCAGCGCCAGTTGTCGATGCCGACCTTGAGGGCGATGAAGGTCTCGGTGTCGGAGTCCCGGGCCACCCCCTCCTCACTGCGATAGCCGCTGTACTGCCCGCGGACCACGTTGGCCGGGTCGAGGGGCAGCATCGAGCGGAAGACCTTGTTCTTCTCCTCGCTGATGGCCCGCGGCTCCAGGGCCGTCGGCGGCTCCATCGCGACGAAGGCCAGCACCTGGAACAGGTGGGTGACGACCATGTCCTTGTACGCCCCGGTCGCCTCGTAGAAGCCCGCCCGGCGGTCCAGCCCGAGGGTCTCGGGGATGTCGATCTGGACGTGGTCGATGAAGTTGCGGTTCCAGATGGGCTCGAAGAGCCCGTTGGCGAAGCGGAAGGCGAGGATGTTCTGCGCCGCCTCCTTGCCCAGGAAGTGGTCGATTCGGAAGATCTGCCGTTCGCGGAAGGTCTCGTGCACCTGGTCGTTCAGCGTGATCGCGCTCTGCAGGTCGGTGCCGAACGGCTTCTCCATCACCACCCGCGACCGCTCGACCAGGTTGGCTGCGCGCAGGGTCTGGATCACGGTGGGCGCCGCGGCGGGCGGCACACTCATGTAGTGCAACCGTCCCACGGGACCGCCGAGCTTGTCCTCGGCGATCTGGACCGCGGCCGACAGCCCCTCGGGCCCGGCGGCCTGCGGCACGTAGGTGAGCCGCTGGGCGAACTGGTCCCACTGCTCCGGGGTGAGGGGGTGGTGCGTGAACTCCCGGACAGCCTGCTTGGCGAACTCCCGGAAGGAGTCCTCGGTGTAGTCCTCCAGCGAGGTCCCGACCACCTGGATGTCGGGAGCCAGCTCGGAGAGGGCCAGGTGGGCCAGACCCGGGATCAGCTTGCGCCGGGACAGGTCACCCGTCGCGCCGAACAGCACGATGACGTGCGGGGCGATCACCTCCTGCCCGTTGCGCAGCGGCCGGGCCCCCGGCGAGGGGTAGGCGATGGTCTGTGGGTGGTCATCAGGCACGCGACGATGCTCCCACTCCCCTGTTACAGCGACAAGGCCGGACCCCCTCCGGCGGTGCCGCCGCCGGGCGGAGGGCCGGGTCGCGACAGAATGGGGCGGGTGGACGACCTCGACCAGGCAGTGGACCGAGTCTTCCGCGGCCGGGTTCTGACCCCCGACGGCATCCTTCCCCGCCGCGTCACGGTGAGCGGTGGCCGGATCGTCGCGGTGGAGTCGGTGTCGGACCAGGCCCCGACCTCGACCGCCGACGACAGCCCGGACGAGGTGGTCCTGGCCGGGGACGAGGTGCTGCTGCCGGGCCTGGTCGACACCCACGTGCACGTCAACGAGCCCGGCCGGACCGAGTGGGAGGGCTTCGCCACCGCGACCCGGGCGGCCGCGGCCGGCGGGGTCACCACGATCCTCGACATGCCGCTCAACTCGATCCCGGCCACCACCAGCGTGCCCGCGCTCGAGGCCAAGCGGGCCGCCGCGACCGGCCAGTGCAGCGTCGACGTCGGCTTCTGGGCCGGGGCGGTGCCCGACAGCCTCGGTCACCTGGCCGCCCTGCACGAGGCCGGGGTGTACGGGTTCAAGTGCTTCCTGCTCGACTCCGGCGTGCCGGAGTTCCCCCCGTTGTCGCCGGCCCAGCTGCGGGCCGCGATGACCGAGATCGCCGCCTTCGACGGGCTGCTGACCGTGCACGCCGAGGACCCGCAGGTGATCGCCGAGCACGCCCGGCCGCACACCGTGCACTACCGCGAGTTCCTGGACTCCCGGCCGCCCGCCGCCGAGAACACCGCGATCGCCACCGTGCTCGACGCGGCCCGCGCCACCGGCTGCCGGACCCACATCGTGCACCTGTCCAGCGCCGAGGCGCTGCCGCTCATCGTCACGGCCAGGGCCGACGGCGTACGGCTGAGCGTCGAAACCTGCCCGCACTACCTGACCCTCGCCGCGGAGGACATCGCCGACGGCCAGACCCAGTTCAAGTGCTGCCCACCCGTCCGCGGGGCGGCCAACGCGGACCTGCTGTGGGCGGCCCTGGCCGACGGGGTGATCGACTGCGTCGTCTCCGACCACTCCCCCTCGACCCCCGAGCTCAAGCTGCTCGACGCCGGCGACTTCGGGGCCGCCTGGGGCGGGATCTCCTCGCTGCAGCTCGGGCTGCCGCTGATCTGGACCGAGGCCCGCCGGCGCGGTCACACCCTCGAGGACGTGGTGGGCTGGATGGCGGCCGCCCCGGCCGCGATCACCGGGCTGGCCGGGAAGGGGTCGGTCGTCGTGGGTCAGGCCGCCGACCTCGTCGTCTTCGCCCCCGACGCCCGGCAGACCGTCGACGTCACCGCACTAGAACACCGCAACCCCGTGAGCCCGTACGACGGACGGACCCTGGACGGGGTGGTCCGCGCCAGCTACCTGGCGGGCCGGCGCGTCGACCTGACCGAGGCCCCGCGCGGCGCCTTCCTGACCAGCAGCCGAAAGTAGAGATGCCGCACTTCCGGACCTACCCCGACCTGGCCTCGCGCGACCTGGCGGGCAGCGTGGTCAGCGCGAACGACGAGCTCTTCGCGCCCCGCCAGAACCTGATCACCCCGACCCCGGCCACCCACGCCGTGGCGGACTTCGGGCACACCGGCAAGGTCTACGACGGCTGGGAGACCCGCCGACGCCGGGAGCCGGGGGTGGACTGGGCGATCGTCCGGCTCGGGGTCCCGGGGATCGTGCACGGCGTCGTGGTCGACACCGCGTTCTTCACGGGCAACTACCCGCCGTACGTCTCGGTCGAGGCCGTGTCCGTGGAGGGCTATCCCGACCCCGAGCGGCTGGCCGAGCTGACCTGGACCACGCTCGTGGCCCGCTCGGCCTGCCGCGGCGACACCGAGAACTCCTACGAGGTGACCGACCCGCACCGCTGGACCCACGTCCGCCTCACCATCGACCCCGACGGCGGCGTGGCCCGGTTCCGGGTGCACGGCGAGGTGGTCCTGGACCCGCGCTACCTGCCCAGCACGGTCGACCTGCTGGCCCTGGAGAACGGGGGGCGGCTGCTCAGCACCTCCGACGCCTTCTACTCCACCCCCGAGAACCTGATCCTCTCCGGCCGGGCCCGCATCATGGGTGAGGGCTGGGAGAACGCTCGGCGACGCGGGCCCGGCAACGACTGGGCGGTGTTCAGGCTCGCGGCCCGGGGTGAGCCGACGATGCTGGAGGTCGACACCTCGTACTTCATCGGCAACGCCCCGGGCCGGGTGCGGGTCAGCGCCGCCGACGAGGAGGACGGCTCGCTGGAAGAGCCCGGGGCCTGGTGGGACCTGGTGCCGCAGACCAAGGTGCTGGTCGACACCCGACACCGCTTCCTGGTCGGGCCGCGGCGCCCCGCCACCCACCTACGCCTCGACGTCTACCCCGACGGCGGCCTCACCCGGCTCCGCTGCTTCGGCGAGCTGGACGATCCCGCGCGGGAGACCCTCTACCGGCGGTTCTGGGACGCCCTGCCCGGCACCCACCACGAGTTCCCCGAGACGATGCCGTACCCGCCGGCCGAGGTCCCGCCCGCCGACCAGGTCGAGACCCGCTGAACCCCGGCCGCGTCCGCCGGGTGGCACCCCGGAAAGGTGACGCCAGTGACGGCTGCCGGCCGCTGACGGGCGGTTTCGCCCCACTCGCGTCACCTTTCCGGGGTGCCCCGGGGCGCCGCCATCCCGTGCGGGCAGCCCCGGCCCACGTCCGGGGCATGAGACAGTGTGCCCAGCTCGGCCGTGGTGGTCGGCCACCCGACGCGTCAGGAGGGGCATGAACCTCGAGAAGGTCATCTTCGGATTCTTCGTGCTGCTGGCGGCCACCTTGAACTTCGGGTTCTTCATCGGCGACATCGCCAACCGCGACGTGCACAACATCTACGAGCTGTTCGCGGCGCTGGCGGTCAGCCTCATCGCGACGGTGCTCAAGTTCGGCGACCGGACCCAGATCGGCGCGGTGCACCTGGCCACCAGCCTGGTCGCGGACCTGCAGCTGGTCGCGGCCAGCGTGGTGTGGGTCTGGGCCGAGGAGATCTCCGCCCACGGCCTCACCGTGGAGTTCACGGCCAGCGTGGTCTCCCTGTCCGGTGGGGCGCTGCTGGCCAACCTGGTCTCGGTCGTGCTGCTCGTGATCGAGACCGTCACGTTCCACCGCGGCTGACGCCGGGCACCCGTGAGCAACCCGGCGCTGACCTTCCTGGTCCGGCTCCTCCGACGGCGGCGGCCGGTCCGTCGCGACCCCACCCCGGTGCCCCTGGACTCAGCGACCCAGGCCTCCTCGACGATCTTCCTGGTCCTGCGGCGGATGCGGGCCCCGCTGATCACCCTGATCGTCATCTTCTCGGTCAGCGTGGTCGGCCTCACCCTGATTCCGGGGGTCGACCCGGACGGCAACGTCGCCCGGCTGAGCATCTTCGACTCGTTCTACTTCATGAGCTACACCGCGACCACGATCGGGTTCGGCGAGCTGCCCTGGCCCTTCACCGCGGGCCAGCGCCTCTGGGTCACCTTCACCATCTACCTCTCGGTGATCGGCTGGGCGTACGCCATCGGCTCGCTCCTCACCCTGCTCCAGGACCGCTCGTTCCGGCAGGCCCTGGCCCTGCAGCGCTTCACCCGCAAGGTCGCCCGGCTGCGGGAGCCGTTCCTGTTGATGGCCGGCTACGGCCGGGCCGGCGAGCTGCTGGCCACCTCCTTCGACGCGCTGGGCCAGCAGCTGGTGGTCATCGACACCTCCTCGGACCGGGTGGACGCCCTGGAGCTGGGCTCCTACCGCGCCGACATCCCCGGTCTGGTGGCCGACGCCGCCAACCCGCACCACCTGAGCGCCGCCGGGCTGGGCCACCCCTACTGCTCGGGCGTGCTCGCCCTGACCAACGACGACGAGGCCAACCTGGCTGTGACCATGGCGGCGGCTCTGCTGCGCCCCGGGCTGCCCGTCGTCGCCCGCACGGTCTCGGCCACTGTCGCCGACCGGATGCGCGCGTTCGGGACGCCCGCGGTGGTCAACCCCTTCGACCGCTTCGGGGAGCACCTGCGGCTCGCCCTGAAGGCACCGGCGTCCTACCAGCTGCTGACCTGGCTGGAGGCCGGTCCGGGCGCCGAGCTGCCCGACCGCGGCCGCCCACCCACGCAGGGCCGGTGGGTGGTCTGCGGCTACGGCCGGTTCGGCCGGGAGGTGGCGGTGGACCTGTCGGCCGCGGGCCTGGAGGTCGTGGTCATCGAGCAGGTGGACCGACCCGACAACCTGCCGGGGACGGTCCTCGGGGACGCCTCGGACGCCGACGTCCTCGCCCGAGCCGGGCTCGGCGGCGCGGTGGGGCTGGTGGCCGGCACCGACAACGACACCACCAACCTCTCGATGCTGGCCACCGCCCGACGGATCAACCCGGAACTCTTCCTCGCCGCCCGCCAGAACCGTCCCACCAGCCGCGCCCTGTTCGAGGCCATGCAGGTGGCCGCACTTCTGGTGCCCACCGAGGTGGTCGCCCACGAGGTGTACGCCCAGGTCAGCACACCGATGCTGTGGCGCTTCCTGCAGGCGATGCCGGCCGAGGGCGACGCGTGGGCGGCCGAGCTGCTCGGGCGGCTCCGGCAGAGCTGCGGTCGGCGGCTGCCCGCCCTGTGGAAGATCCGGCTCGACCGGGTCCAGGCGCCGGGACTCGACCGCTGGCTCACCGACGGCCGCGTCACCCTGGGCGACCTCCGGCGCAGCCCCGAGGACCGGGCACGTCAGCTCCAGGTGGTGCCGCTGCTGCTGTTGCGCGCGGGAGAGGCCGTGCTGGCCCCCGCGGACTCGACGGTGCTGGCTCCCGACGACGAGCTGCTGCTCGCCGGACCCGGCTCGGAGCGCCGCGAGCTGGAGAGCACCATGGTCGTAGAGGCGACGGCGGCGTACGTCCTGTTCGACCGGCACGAGCCCTCGAGCTGGGTCTGGCGGGCCCTGTCCCGCAAGGTCGGCGACGGGCCGGTGCCGCGGAGTCGGCGGAGCGGGTGAGCGACGCAGCGGCTGAGTCGGCGAGCCCGGACCGTTGGGCGCCACGCTCGTCGGCTCCTGCGGTGGGCCGGGACACGGGCGTCCAGGGGAAGGGAAAGGGGTCATGACGGTACGGATCGGCATCATCGGCGCCGGCATCATGGGGGCCGACCACGCCTACACCCTGCAGCACTTCGTCTCGGGCGCCGAGGTCACCGTCCTCGCCGACCTCGACCTGGGCCGGGCCCGGGCGGTGGCGGCCGTGGTCGACGCCCGCGCCACCGAGGACCCCTTCGGACTGCTCAACGACCCGGGCGTCGATGCGGTCATCATCGCCTCGCACGACGCCACCCACCCCGACTTCATCCGGGCCTGCGTCGCGGCGCGGCGCCCGGTGCTGTGCGAGAAGCCGCTGGCCCCCTCGCTGGCCGAGTCCGCCGAGCTGGTCCACGCCCTGGGCGACCGGGCCCCGCTGGTGGCGCTCGGCTTCATGCGCCGGTTCGACCCCGGTTACACCGCGCTGCGGACCGCGGTCGCGGAGCGCACCATGGGCACCCCGGTCCTGGTGCACAGCACCGGGCGGGGCGTCAGCTCCGGCCCGGGCAGCACCTCGGAGTCCAGCGTCACGAACTCCGCCATCCACGACCTCGACATCGTCCCGTGGCTGCTCGGCTCGGTGGTGGTCGAGGTGAGCTGGCACGCGCCCCGCTCCACCCCGGCGGCACCGGGGTTCCAGGACCCGCAGCTCATCCTGCTGCGCACCGCC